>NZ_JBIKBQ010000179.1:0-4258 GCF_058122085.1 Luteolibacter sp.
AACGCCCACAACCGCATGCCCTTCGAAGGCAAGAAACGCAAGAGCCTGCCCAAACGCGAACTCCGAGCCACCCACGACTCCGACTATCTTGAACAACTCCTCTCCCTAATGTAGGGACCCTGCGCAAAATCCCGATCATAGGTCTTGGCGCGACCGCCCGGCAGGTCCAACCTGCGCTGACTTTTTCAATGAGCACTGTTCTGGAAACCATCGATGGCGGCACCCGCTATCTCGAAAAGCGCGGCATCGAGGACGCCCGCCGCAACATGCAGATGCTCGTCGCCCGCCAACTCGGCTGCACCCGGATGGACCTTTACCTCCAGTTCGACCGCCCGCTCGAGGAAACCGACCTCAGTCCGCTGCGCGAAACCTTGAAAAAGCGCGGCGAAGGCATCCCGCTCCAGCACCTGCTCGGCACCGTCTGGTTTCACAAACACGAGTTCAAGACCGATGCCCGCGCCCTCATCCCCCGCCCCGAAACCGAGGAACTCGCCGAATGGATCTTGAAATGGGAGCTCCCCACCGAGCTCGAAATCCTCGACATGGGCTGCGGCTCCGGCGTGCTCGGCCTCACCCTCGCCGCCGCCCGCCCCGGCTGGAGTGTCACCCTCGCCGACGTCTCGCCGGACGCGCTTTCCCTCGCCCGCGAAAACGCCGCCGCCCTCGAAATTTCCAACGCGGATTTCCTCCAAAGCGACCTTTTCACCGCCATCGACGCCCGGTTCGACGGCATCGTCGCCAATCTCCCCTACGTCCCGGAAGCCGAACGCACCACCCTCACCCGCGAGGTCATGCACGACCCCGCGCTCGCACTTTTCAGCGGCCACGACGGCCTCGACCTCATCCGCCGCTTCATCCCGGAGGCATTCCACCGCCTCAAGCCCGGCGGCTGGCTCGTCCTCGAAATCGGCCACGATCAGGCTTCACAGGTCGCGGAAATTTTACAAACGTCCGCCTTCACCGCCATCGAAGTGAAAACCGACCTGTCCGGAATCGCCCGGTTTCCCTTCGCCCGGCGGCCGTGAAGAAGTTGAGAGTTGATGGTTGAAAGTTGAGAGAAAGTCCAAGAACAGTCAAAACGGACCGCGGGATTCATCCCGGCTTTCATTCATTCATTCATCCTCTTCCCTCTCGACCATTTCGTTTCTGACTCTCAACTCTCAACCACTCACTCTCAACTCCACATGGACAAACTCCTCGTTCACGGCGGTGCCACCTTGCGCGGCTCGATCAATATTTCCGGCTCCAAAAACGCCTCGCTGCCCATCCTGGCCGCCGCCATCCTCACCGGCGAGGACTGCATCATCCGCCGCGTGCCCGACGTCTCGGACACCAACTACATGATCCAGATCCTCAGCGCCCTCGGCGCGGATGTGGAGCGTTCGTCCGGCACCGTCCGCATTTCCTGCGCCGAGGTCATCGATGAAGCGCCTTACGAACTCGTCCGCCGGATGCGCGCCTCGATCTGCGTGATGGGACCACTGCTCGCCCGCAACGGCCGCTGCGTCGTCTCGCTTCCCGGCGGCTGCGTCATCGGCGACCGCCCGGTGGACCTGCATTTGCGCGGACTCGAAGCGCTCGGCGCGAAAATCGAATTCGAAGGCGGAAACATCACCCTCACCGCCCCCGACGGCCTGCGCGGCGCGGAAATCGACCTCCGCGGCACCCACGGCCCGACCGTACTCGGCACCGACAACGTCATGATGGCCGCCACCCTCGCCGAGGGCATCACCATCATCGAGTCCGCCGCCGCCGAGCCCGAAGTCCTCGACCTCGCGAATTTCCTCAACTCGATGGGCG
Organism: Luteolibacter sp.; assembly: GCF_058122085.1. Classification (NCBI taxonomy): domain Bacteria; kingdom Pseudomonadati; phylum Verrucomicrobiota; class Verrucomicrobiia; order Verrucomicrobiales; family Verrucomicrobiaceae; genus Luteolibacter; species Luteolibacter sp. Next base: position 1,801 of record NZ_JBIKBQ010000179.1, read on the forward strand.
CGAAAATCACCGGCGCGGGCACCCGCCGCATCGTCATCGAGGGCGTGAAAGCACTTCGCGGCGTCGAGCACACCGTCATCCCGGACCGGATCGAAGCCGGCACCTTCATGGCCGCCGCAGCTCTGGCAGGTGACGGCGTCACGCTCCGCCGCGTCTGCCGCGAGCACATGAAAGCCATCACCGCCGCCATCGAAGCGTCCGGCCACAGCGTCGATTTCAACGAGGCCGGCGACACCTGCACCGTCCGCCGCAACGACGGCACCACCCAAGGCGTCAATCTCGTCACCGCCCCCTACCCCGGCTACCCCACCGACATGCAGGCGCAAATGACCGCCCTGCTCGCCACCACGCCCGGCATCAGCGTCATCAAAGACACCATTTTCCCGCAGCGCTTCATGCACTGCGCCGAGCTCAAACGGATGGGTGCCGACATCCGCGTCGATCACGGCACCGCCGTCGTCCATGGCGTCGCCCGGCTTTCCGCCGCGCCCGTCATGGCCTCCGACCTCCGCGCCTCAGCCGCCCTCGTCCTCGCCGCACTCACCGCCAAGGGCTCCACGGAAATCAGCCGCCTCTATCACATCGACCGCGGCTACGAGCACATCGACGAAAAACTCCTCATGCTCGGCGCCGACGTCGAGCGGGTGAAAGAGCGCTGAAGCGCAGGGAGAAAAAATACGCCATCGCCCGCGCCGTTGATTCCTGCAAAAAATCGATTTTCCTCCCTGAAATAGATGCGCTAGCGTTCACGGCATGATCACCATGGAAGAACGAGTGAAATCTTTGGAACAGGAAGGTGCTTGATACCAATCACCTCGCCGAACTCGAGGAAAACTCCGCCGCCGGACGACTCTTGCGCACGCGCCTCAAGAATCAACGCGCCCCCTGGCAACGACCATCATCACCGTCGAGGAACACCTTCGCGGATGGCTGGCGCTGCTCAACCGCTCCAATGACCCGGACTGGCAAATCCCGGTCTATGCGCGACTGCAAAAGCAGGTCGATTTGTTCGCCCACTGGCTGGTCCTTCCTTTCGATCAGGAAGCGGCAACATTGCTCCGCCAATTTCAAAAGCACCGACTCCGCATCGGCACCATGGATCTGAAAATCGCCTGCATCGCCATCACCCACGATGCCACGCTCCTCACCCGCAACACTGTGGACTTCGCCCAAGTCCCCGGCTTGCGGTTTGAAAACTGGCTGGATTGAAAAATCCAATTTCTCCCCCCTTCGATGTTCAATGTTGAGCGTTCAATGTTCGATGTTCCCTCCTCGGAGACCTCCGCGATCTCGACGACCTCGTCCTCCAGTTCGCCGACTCCGAGTCCGGCCCCCGCTTCATCCAAGCCTGGAAACAAGCCCGCATTATCATCGACGCCGGCCACCGCCCCGGCGAGGAAGAAGCGCCCGCTTCCCCGCCACCCGTCCCGCCCGCCCCCCTGAAAACGACCACCACCAGCCAGCCTTCCGTCACGCCGCCGGTTTTGCCATCCGATATCCGGAAGCAATGCTCGTCAGTCAGGGCGCGGTGGCTTCTTCGACATGGATCTTCACAAATCATCGTCGTTCGAATATCCAAGTGCCCCAGCAGTTCCTGCACACTGCGGATGTCCACTCCCCGCAGCACCAAATGCGTCGCAAACGAGTGCCGCACCGTATGCGCCGTCACCTTCTTCTCCAGCCCCGCCGCCTTCACCGCCGCCGCCAACGCCCGGCTCACCCGCGCCTCATGCGCGTGATGCAGCCGCCCCAGCCCGCCCGCCCGCGGATCTGCCGATAAACTCTTGGAGGGAAACAACCAGAACCACGGCCACCCTACCCCCGCCGCCGGATTCTTCACCTCATAAGCTCCCGGCAAATACACCCCCGCCAATCCTTCCTCCCGGTCCTTGTCATGAATCACCCGGCACTGCTGCATCTGCGCCTCCAATAACCCCACCAGGCTCTTCGGCATCGTCAGGACGCGATCCTTGTCGTTCTTGCCACCGCGCACCTCCACCTTTCCGCCTGATACATCCACGTCCTTCACCCGCAGCCGCAGGCATTCCAGCACCCGCAAACCGCAGCCATACAGCATCTTGGCCATCACCGCCTCCTCGCCCGTCATCACCATTTCCCCCGGATGTCGCAGCCCGTGAAAGTATACAAACTGCCGATACCATCCCACATAGGACTCCTCCGTCCTCAAACTGTAGTGCTTGAAGCGCATCACCTCACGGATTTGATCTTCCTATTTCATTGGCTTCGTTAAGAGATTTACCAATACAATTCGTGGATAAATCTCCACATCCCAAGGTTTTTGACAAGCTGATTTTCGCGGGATAACCTGCGGAAACGGGGAAATTTTTCTTTCCGTTAAATTGTTAAAATCTCAGCGGGCTGGCTGATGGACATTTGATACGAGAACTTGATCTCCCCAGCAAGCTCGGATTGCTCTTTCGCGCTGGGACGGGCCGGT
>NZ_JBIKBQ010000180.1:0-4008 GCF_058122085.1 Luteolibacter sp.
GAAGGTGGCGAGAAGGCCTTGGGCGAGGTTTTCCGCATCGGTGGAGTCTCCAAGCAGTGCGAGCGTCGCCATCACCGCGAGAGCGAGCCGCCGCGTTCCATTGATTGTATTAAAAGATTCGGGCATGTAACGCGTCACGATACGCGTCACGAGAAAGCGCCCTTTCAGAGAATATTCCGCTGCTGATTTTCCCTGATTGCTGGAGGCCATTAATTGATTGAGTGAGGCGGAATTTGCCTTTTGTTTATTGGGGATCTGGACGTTTTCCAGCGCCGGGAAAGCTGCCTTTCACACGGTGGATTCCCATTACCATGGCAGAAACGGAGAAGCTTGGGAATGAACCAGGCTTCAAGGAATTTGCTTTATGCGGGAGGCCCCTGAAAGAGCCATTGGGTCGGACCGGCCTGCCTGTCGTCTTGTCCGCCGTAGCTTTAGCGAAGGAGGAAGCCTTCTTGGCCTTCGTAGCTTCAGCGAAATAGGCGGCGTAGACCGGAGGGCGGGGAAATGGGGGTTGCCGGGAATCCGGCGAGTTGGCATCCATCTTCAATCTACTGGCAAAGGCACTCGATGAAGCATGAAAGGAGAACCAAATGTGAACGTGCGAGGCCTGACCCCATTTACGGTCGGCTCCCCCTGTGAGTGAAACAGGCCGACGCTCATGAGGGCGAGCCAGAGGGCGGCAACATTTCGGATGGCGGGCGGGAATGGCATGGTCATGATTTTTTCTTGGGAAAACGGGTTGGTGGTTGATCGGGTGGCCCGGCTCTCATTCCAAGGTCAGAACAGCCGGTGTCCGCGTGAGGCGCACGTCAGGCATCGTCAGCAAGCCGTTGTTGTTGGTCACCCTTCCTTGCTGCACCAGCTTTCCGCCCTCCGTCAGGCTCCAGCGGTATTGCCGACCCGGTACCACCGCGAACCGTTGCAACCGCCGCAGCGTGATATCCGCGGTTGCGGTGCGCTCCCCAGCTTCATCCGGAGGTGCGATCCATAGCGCCATGGAAAAACGATTCCAATCGTCAACCCTGTTGTCCCAGCGAAACCACAGGTTGCTCTGGCCCGATTGGTCGGGAGACGTCTCGTCCTTGAAGCCGGGATAGCGGTTGTCGCTCGTGGCACCGGTGAACACGGGATAGGCCTCGTTGCGGCGGATGGATAGCCACGGATAATCATAAACGGAAAACGGGTTTTCCAGTCCGATCCTGTGGGCGTCGTGCCCCCAAGGCACCCACGCGAACGCCGCCGCATAGCGGTTTTCCCGCAGATACGCCATCAGCTCTTCCTGCCCTTTTGAATATTCGTCGCGGTGGGACAACAGGTTGAGCAGCGGCGGTAGATCCGGAACCTTGCGGTCGAACAAACGCGTCCGCACGTGTGGGATCCCGGCGGGGACTATCACCGCGGCGGCAGCGAAGACATCCCCGTGGCTGAGACCCAGGCCGAGCGTGCCGCTGCCACCCATCGAGATGCCGTTCAGGTAGATCCGGTTCCGGTCGACGCCGAAACGTCCGACCACCCATTCGATGGTGGCCATGACCCGTTTCTCGGTCGGGGACAGCTCGTTGCGGTAACGGTCGGGGTTGCGGGAAATCTCCTCCGCGCCCCACCACCAGTCGTTGCGGTTTTTCGCGCAATCGAGGGACAGGACATGGAAAGTTTCATCGCCATAGAAACCGCGTTCGGCATGGGGCGCACAAATCGGCCGGAACAGTTCGTTGCCGTCCCCGCCCGCCGAATGGAGGACCACGCAAAGCGGCGGAGCGTCCGTCGACCTTCCCGGCAGCAGCAGGCGGAAGGTGTCGTTCTGCGCTTTCCCGTATCCCCAGGACCCGAGGCTCGCGTGCTCGTAAGTTTGCAGGGTTCTCCCGAATGCGGTTCCTTCGCTCACTTTCCGGGGCTGGAGCGATGACTGATCCTTTGCCGCCCCGTCGAGTTGGATGCCGAGGGTATCCGCGATGGAAAGTGCCGTCGCCACCGCCAGATGCCGGTATCCTTCCTCGTTGAAATGCACGCCATCCGCATCATGCCAGGTGGCGAGATTCGGCAGGGCGAGCGCGTGCAGGTCGTTGATCCGCACCCCCTGCGCTTCCATCTGATCGCGGGCCGCCTTGTTGTTCGCGCTGATCAGCGCTTTTGTTCCTTCGCCGTATGTCGTGAAGGGCGTTGTGGTGGCGAAGATCACCTTTCCGGCGGCCGGCTTGATGATGCGCAGCATGCCCTTCAGGTTGGCGACGTATTCCTTCGTTGTGGAGCGGCGCTTGAACAAGGCGGGATCCCGATCTGCCAAGGACGGCATGACGATCTCGCCCTTGTCCAACAGGTGAACATCCCAGATGCCGAAGTTGAAATGGACGACGTCCCATTTCCCATTGCCGATCCACTTCGCGACGTTCTCAAGGCCATATCCCGAAAAGCGGCAGTTTTCCGGCGGCCGGGACACCTCCGCCTTGCCCGCCAGCAACTGCTTCACCTTTTCCGTGTAACCGATCGAAATCGAATCGCCGATGATTAGCACCTTCGGCAAATCCTCCGCGCGGATCATGCCCGCCGCGCATACGATCGCGGCGAGCACTGACGCTGATTTTCTTATGACTGCTAGGAATTTGCTTTCTGCGGGAGGCCCCTGAAAGAGCCATTGGGTCGGACCGGCCTGCCTGTCGTAGCCTCGGCATAGACTGGAGGGCGGGGAAATGGGGGTTGCGCGGTAGGTGAAGCCCTTGAGGGTGATGTGTTTCACCGCTTGTTTGGACGTACCCTTGAACTCGACGAGGTGGCGGAGACGGACGACTTCGACGTTGGCCTTCGCGAGATCCATGGCGGGCTCGGGCTTGAAGTAGAGCGTGCGGGTTTGCGCGTTGTGGAACCACTCGCCGGGGGCATCGAGTTCCTCGAAGATGTTCTCCACCATGCGGAACTCCGGGTGCATGCCCATCTGGCGGTTGTTCTGCCAGCCGCCTTCGTAGGCGACGCCTCCATCGGGATTTTTGCCGGTGATGCGGTAGTGATAGCCGCCCCAGCGATGGACCTGCATGGCGTGGATGTATCCGCCCGCGGGATCCGCCCATTTCGCGGCGCGTTCCTTGGAAAAGGCATCCGCGGAGTAGCCCTGATAGGCGGCGGTGGGCTTGTTCGGATCAAAGTTCGGATAGCGGGCCATGCGCTGGCGCTGGCCGTCGATGAAGAGCTGGTCGATGGACAGGCCTGCGGGCGTGAGGGCCTTGAAGGTGCCATTAGCTTGCGATTCCCATTTCAAGTCGAGCTTCAAGCCACCGCTGATGATGGCCTTGCCTTCGTTCAATGCCTGATAGATCGCCGGATTTTTCTCCGAGCCGGAATCAGCGGGAATGAAAGCCAGCGTTTCCGGCAGGTAATACACGCCATCGGCCACGGTCACGGTGACGGGCTCCTTGCCAGCCAGCCGGCGGGCGGCATCACGCGCGGCGGCGAGGCTTTGGAATGGCGTGGAGCGCGTGCCGGGATTGGCATCATTGCCGGTGGGTGCAACGTATAACCCGGCGGACCACGCGGCGGAGGTGAGCGTGAGACAGCTCGGGATGCAGACGGCGGTGCGGGACAGGTGGTTCATGGCGTTGTAAGGTTTTCAATGGGCCGCGCTGTGTGATTACGCAGAGGTGGGATTCCGCATGCGGCTTCCACGGTCAGTTCCTGCCGGGCGGGGTTTGAATCAAAGGAATCAAGGCCTCGGCCCAGATCTGATAGCCTTTCTCTGACGGGTGGCAGAAATCGGGCATGATTTCCTGGGTGAGGTGGCCGTCGGGTTGGAGCATCTTCGGGCCGATATCCACCAAGGTGTATCCCTTATCCCCGGCGAACCGGGCAAGCAGGGTATTGGTTTCCATAATCAGCTTCCGTCGGGGATGATCCGGGAAGAGGATTTTTTTTCGTTAAAATGTTAAAATCGATTGGTGCTGGTTGATCGGGCGATGTTCCGACATCGCCTGTTTGAACAAACGTTTCAAATCAACCAACACCATGAGTAAACAGACAGGG
>NZ_JBIKBQ010000181.1:0-3908 GCF_058122085.1 Luteolibacter sp.
GCAATGAAACCACAACCCCGAGGAACCGGATGCGTTAATTGCGCTCGTCCGGATCAGTGGGGGGCGTCGTCCGGCCTTCGGGCCGGGCGGCCCTATCCCGGAAGCAGCAATCGTTTCCGAATACTCGAGCTGGGGATGGGCGGTCATTTCCTTCTTCAGCTGGGCCTCGCTCATTTTGTGAACCTCCTTGATCGGCACGTTCGAGTCCTCCTTGCGGTATTCGACGAACACGATTCGCCCGCCCGGTCAGGCACGGGAAGCGGCGCGGCGCGGAAATTCTCCGCTGCCCTACCGCAAAGCGCGATTTCGATTTAGGTTCTACCTCTCGTCGTAACAAGAAATTTCACCTTTTGCGCTGGGAAGTGCCCGGGTTGCCGCAGCGGACATGATCCCACACGGAAAGGATTGCAGCGCCCCCCCCCCGCGATCACCGCCGCACCGATGCCGAGCGCGGGAAAAAAAAGCCGCCCTGTAAGAATGGAGGGAGTCTTCATGTAAGGTTAATCGCATCCGATCCGCCTCCACAATGATAGCCCGCGCTTTTTTCCCCAGTCTGCTGCTCTTCACGCCGCTGCTCCACGGGGCTGTGGATTTCAACCGTGAAGTTCGCCCAATCCTCTCGGACCGATGCTTCGCCTGTCACGGCCCGGATAGCGGGACACGCGAGGCGGGACTCAGGCTCGATACTTTCGAGGGGGCGACTGAAAAGCTGGAGAGCGGCAATCGGGCCATCGTGCCGGGAAATCCCAAGGCCAGCGAGATTTTCACGCGGATTCACGAGAAAGATCCCGACGAAATCATGCCACCCCCCAAGTTGAACCGCCCGCTCACCGAGGCAGAAAGGGGGATTCTCGTGCGCTGGATCGAGGAAGGAGCCATCTATGCCCGGCACTGGGCGTTCATTCCCACTGAAAAACATCCGGCCCCCGTCGTGAAAAACACGGCATGGCCCAAGGATGATATCGACCGTTTCATTCTCGAAAAACTCGAACCGCAAAAACTCACGCCAAACCCGCCAGCGGACCGGGGAGCGCTGCTGCGGCGCACTTCCTTCGTGCTCACCGGAATGCCCCCGTCGCCGGAACAGATTGCAGCATTTGTTAGCGACCCATCACCGGACGCCTATGAAAAGCAGGTGGACGCGCTTCTGGCCTCACCGCGTTTCGGCGAGCGAATGGCCCTTGATTGGCTGGATGTCTCACGCTTCGCCGACACCTATGGCTATCAGTCAGACAAGGAATGTTTTGTCTGGCCCTGGCGGAATTGGGTGATCGACGCCTTCAACAGCAATCTCCCTTACGACCGGTTTCTCACCTGGCAAATCGCAGGTGACCTATTGCCTAACGCCACGCAGGAACAACGGTTGGCAACCACCTTCAACCGACTCCACCGCCAAACCGAAGAAGGAGGCTCGATCGAGCAGGAGTTCCGCCAGGAATACGTCTCAGACCGTGTCCACACGGCCGGCACCGCATTCCTCGGTCTAACATTGGAGTGCAGCAAATGCCACGACCACAAATATGACCCCCTGCCACAGGCGGATTACTACAGCATGAGTGCCATGTTTGGCCAAATTGACGAATCCGGGCTGCTACCCTATTCCATTCACACCCCGGCTCCCGAGCCTTCGATGAGAATCGTGGAACCGAGCCAGATCCCCGAGTTGGAAAAACGGCAAGCCGCGCTGGCCACCGCACAGGCGGACCTGAAATCCACGTTGGCCAGCCGCGACGGGGCGTTCGAGCAATGGCTGGCCACCACCTCATCGCTGGCCCCACCCGTCCCTTCCGATCACTTCACCCTGGATGCGATTGTTGAGAAAAAACTACCTAACACGATTCCATCCGCCGCACCCGGCAGCATGTCAGGTGGCCAGCTTTCGCCAATGCCCGGAGCGGTCGACGGAGCCATGCAGTTCGACGGGGACACCGTCCTGCAACTCGACGGAGTCAAGGACATCACCCGCCATCAGCCGCTAAGTGTTTCCTTGCGGTTGTTCACACCCGACAAAAAACAACGTGCCGCGATCTTCCATACCGGACCGGCTCTGTTCTCGCAAATGGGGGATGCCGCTGGATTTGAAATGCTGATGGAAAACGGCAAGCTGCGCTGGAGTTGCATCCATCTTTGGCCGGGATGTGCGGTCTCCGTCGAAACAACCGACGATTTCCCGGTCGCGAAGTGGGTTCACGTGACGGTGACCTATGATGGCTCTTCTTCCGCCGCCGGATTGAGAATCCACTATGACGGCAAACCCGTTGCGATGAGGGTGCTGCACGATCACCTCGACAAGAATATCACCACCCAAATCATGCGGGTCGGCGCGCGGCCTCGCGATGACCGTGGGTTTGCGGAAGGCCGGATGGACGAAATCAAAATCTTCCGCCAGGCGCTGTCTTCGCTGGAAGTGGCCGACCTTCATGCGCCCGTGTTAGAATCAAACTTCCAGTCCGCCAAGGCTGGAGACCCCGTGGCAAAGGCTGCGGTGCGCGCACACTACTTGGAGCGTATTGACCCGGAAGTCGCGAAAGCCCGCGAGACCGCCGTCGCCGCATGGAAGAGCCTTGAGGATGATTTCGAAAACAAACTGCCCTTGATCATGGTGATGAAGGAGTCGCCAAATCCGAAGCAGTTCCATGTCCTGACTCGCGGCGACTATGCTTCTCCCGATCTCAAGCGTCCTGTCGAAGCATCGCCGCCGACCGCCGTATTCCCGTTTGACCCGAAGGCGTCGAAGAATCGTCTGGGCCTCGCGCAATGGATGACCGATCCCAAGAACCCCCTGGTGTCCCGTGTCGCCGTGAACCGGCTGTGGATGATGTGTTTTGGCAATGGCATCGTCGCAACCCAGGAAAATTTCGGCATGCAGGGTGACGCACCTTCCCACATGGAACTGCTCGACACGCTGGCTTACGATTTTTCCCACAACGGCTGGGATGTGAAACGCATGCTCAAACGCATCCTGATGAGTGCCACCTTTCAACAGGCATCGGCAAGCTCGAAACAAAAGCAGGAAATCGATCCAAAAAACCAACTGCTTGCACGGGGGCCATCCTACCGCCTGTCCGCCGAGGCCATCCGGGATCAGGCCTTGCTCGCGGCAGGGCTGTTAGTGGAGCGCGTGGGAGGCCCCAGCGTCAAACCCTGGCAACCCGCCGGAGTGTGGTCGGAATCCGGGGCATCGGGGGGCGAATACAAACCGGACACTGGCGAGGGACTCCACCGCCGCAGTCTCTACACCTACCGCAAACGGACCGCGCCGCCACCCAGTCTGCTCACGCTGGATGCCGGCAGTCGTGAAATTTGCCAACCGCGCCGTCTCGCCACTAACACACCGCTCCAGCCGCTCCTCTTCCTCAATGACCAGGGCTTCTTCGAGTGCGCCGCCACTCTCGCAAAGCGTGTCATCAAGGAGCAACCCGGCGGACTTGATCCGCAAATCCAGCTCGCATTCCTCTGGCTGACCTCGCGTCAACCGGCACCCACCGAAATGACCATTCTCCGCGACCTTCACGCCCAACAGGTCGAACACTTCACCACCGACAAGGCTGCCGCAAAATCGGTATGCGGCGAGGACAATCCCACGCTTGCCGCCATGATGATTGTGTGTTCCACGCTGCTTACCTCCGACGCCGCCATCACCAACCGTTGAACCCTCATGAAACCCAGCGTTCCTTCCTACGATGATCTCATGCGCCAGACCCGGCGTCATTTTCTTGGCAAAGCCGGATTCAGCATCGGCGCGCTGGCGCTGAGCAACTTGTTAGGATCGAGGGCGGATGCCGCCTCCGTCGGTTCGCTCGGCGCGCCGCATTTCGCCCCCAAGGCGAAGCGGGTGATCTATCTATTCCAAGCCGGTGGCCCCTCGCATCTGGAAACCTTCGATTTCAAACCCCTCCTGCGCAGCG
>NZ_JBIKBQ010000182.1:0-3889 GCF_058122085.1 Luteolibacter sp.
GGATGGATGATGACCTTGCTTGACGGAAAGCTCAGGAAGACCATCATCCCGCCCGACGCATCAATCCCAAACAGCCTCTCCTCCGCACCACCATGAACCTTCGTTTTCTCACCGGATTTGCCGCACTCGGATTCGTTTTAATTACTTCCTGCACTCCTTACAACGAGCACCCGAACAAGAAGCCGACACAAAAAACGGCGCAAAAAGCCGCCACTACCGCGGAACAACAAAAGATCCAGGAACAACGGGATCTCATGAAGCAAAAGGAAGAGCTCGCGAAAGCGGAGGAGCTCAAGAATGCCACCCCCGAAACTCCTGCCACCACTCAGACGACCCCGCCTAGGGAAACGCCCAAACTTCCGGTTGAGGAAAAGCGCGCGGAATACAAGTTCGCCAACAAGGTTCCCGGCAAGGACGGCTTCGTCTTCAGCCCTTATAACAACAAGGTGGTCGATGTCCGCGACATTCCCAGCGGCACTCTGGTCCAGGACCCGACCTACACCGGCGCGGGCAAAGGCTACTTCCGCGTGCCTTGAGATTTTACTGATTCCCGGTAAACCTGCTTAGGAAAACCGACCGGGTCCGGCGCACTGGACCCGGTCTTTTTGTTTTTGATGAAGACGGATTTTCAAAACATCACCATCCTCGGCGGCGGCCTGCTCGGCGGTTCACTCGCCCTTGCGCTCGGTGCGTTGGAAAACCCGCCCAAGGTCAGGCTGTGGGCGCGCAAACAGGAAACCGTCGAGGCCGCGCGCGATCTCGGCATCACCGGAGCCACCGGCGATCTTGGCGAAGCGGTTCGAGACGCGGATCTCATCGTTCTCGCCGTCCCGGTCGGCTCGATGGCCGCCCTCGTCACATCCGCCCTGGACGCGGGCTTGCGCGACGGCTGCCTCGTCACCGACGTCGGCAGCGTCAAGCGCGTGCCGCACCTGCAGATCGGCCCATTGCTCCATGGTCGGGAAATCCATTTCATCGGCAGCCACCCGATGGCCGGCTCCGAGCGCAACGGCCTCTCCGCCGTCACCGCGAATCTATTTCAAAACGCCGCCTGCCTGCTCACCAACGACGACGGCGCTCCAGCGGAACTCACCGCCGCCTTGGAGCGATTTTGGCAAACCATCGGCTGCCGCACCTCGTGGATGAGCGCCGCGGTCCATGACGAGCTCGTCGCCCGCATCAGCCACCTGCCGCACCTCATCGCCGCCAGCGCCGCACGCGTTTGTTTGAAGGACCCGTCGGAAGGCCGCTTCGGCGGCGGCGGCCTGCGCGACACCACCCGCGTCGCCGCCGGAAACCCCGCGATGTGGGCGGAAATCGTCACCGAAAACCGCGAGGCGCTCATCGGCCCGCTCCGGGAAACCATCGCCGATCTGCGCGAAATCCTTGCCAGCCTTGAAAGCGGCGACCAAGAACACGCCCGCCAATGGCTCGCCACCGCCAAGCAGCGGCGCGATCCGTTGAACCCACCCCAATAGTTTTTTCACCACCTCTCATGTCGGAATTTCGAGTCAAAGCCATTTCAAAACTACACGCGGAGTTCAGCGTCCCGGGCGACAAAAGCATGTCCCACCGCGCCGCCATCCTCGGCGGACTATCCAACGGCACCTGCACCATCCGTAACTTCCTGCCCAGCGAGGACTGCATCAACACGCTCAACGCCATGAAGGCGCTCGGCGCGTCCTACGAGGTCCTCGACGAGCTCGAAGGCTACGGCCCTATCAACCTGCGCATCCAAGGCCAGTCGATGAAACTCAGCGCGCCCGCCGCGCCGATCGACTGCGGCAACGCCGGCACCGGCATGCGGCTCCTGGCAGGCCTTGTCGCCGGCCAGTCCTTCTCCACCGAACTCTTCGGCGACGCCTCGCTCTCCTCGCGGCCGATGGGCCGGATCACCATTCCGCTCGGCCAGATGGGCGCTCACATCGAAACCCTTGGCGAGAAACCCGGCTGCGCTCCCCTGCTCATCCACGCCGCCAAGCTGCACCCCATCACTTACGACATGCCGGTCGCCAGCGCGCAGGTGAAAAGCGCCGTGCTGCTCGCAGGACTTTTCGCCGAGGGCGAGACCACCGTCATCCAGCCCGCCGAAACCCGCGACCACACCGAGCGGATGATGGCTTCCTTCGGCATGACCACCCGCCGCGAAGACAACGCGATCTCGATCGACGGCGGGCAAGTCCCCCAAGCCTGCGACTTCACCGTCCCCGGCGACATTTCCAGCGCGGCCTTCTGGCTAGTCGCCGCGGCCGCCATCCCCGGCTCGCGCCTGCTCGTCAAGGACGTCGGCCTCAACCCGACCCGCACCGCGATTCTCAAAGTGCTCGGCCGCATGGGCGCGCACATGTCAGAGATCGTCCATGAGTCCGATGGCGAGCCCATCGGCAACATCGAGCTCCACGGTGCGTCCCTAACCGGCACCACGATCTTCATCGACGAGGTTCCTAACCTGATCGATGAAATTCCGGTCATCGCCGTCGCCGCCGCGCTGGCGCAAGGCCGCACGATCATCCGCAACGCCAAGGAGCTCCGCGTCAAGGAATCCGACCGCATCTCCACCGTCGTCAACCACCTCCGCGCCATGGGAGCCGAGGTCGATGAGTTCGAGGACGGCATGGAAATCGAAGGCGGCAAGCCGCTGCACGCCGCCGTGATCGACAGCCACGGCGACCACCGCATCGCCATGGCCTTCGCCATCGCCGGGCTTTTCGCGGAAGGCGAAACCGTGATCCAAAACACGGACTGCGTGAACACTTCCTATCCGGGATTCGCCCATCACCTCGACGCCATCCTTCACGAGCGCTCGCAAGCCGCCGACTTCACCCTGCCCACCGTTTCCCGCGCATGACCACCACGCCCCGTTTCGCCATCGCCATCGACGGACCCGCCGCCTCCGGCAAAAGCACGCTCGCCCGCAAGCTCGCCGAACGCCTCGGCCTCGTCATGGTCAACTCCGGCGCCATGTATCGCGCCGTCACCTGGAAGGCGCTCCGGGAAAACATCGATCCTTCTGACACCGCCGCGGTGATCGATCTGTTAAACCGCATCGACATCCATTGCGGCGAAGAAGGCATGACCTCCACCTGCACCATCGACGGCGTCGATCCGGGCGACGAACTCCGCAGCGAGACGATCAATTCCAACGTCTCCGCCATTGCCGCCATTCCCGAAGTCCGCGACAAGCTCGTCGCACTCCAGCGCGGTTACCTCGACCACACCAGCATCGTCATGGAAGGCCGCGACATCGGCTCCGTGGTGTTTCCGGACACGCCTTATAAAATCTACGTCGATGCCAGCGAGGAGGTCCGCTCCGCCCGCCGGATCGCGGACGGCGAGGTCGATTCCGTGGCCAAGCGTGACGCCGCCGACAGCGAGCGCACCACCGCCCCGCTGAAAATCGCCGATGGCGCCGTGGTCCTCGACACCTCGAATCACACCATCGAGAGCGGCGTCGATGCCGCCATTGAAATCCTCAAACAACAGGGCCTGCCCGCACTCCCATGAATCCGGAAACTCCCATGCGCTGGATCTATTGGTTAGGTTGGATGTCATTCGGCGCCGCCTTCCGCACGCTCTTCGGTCTTAAAATCGTCGGCGAGGAAAACCTTATTTCGGAAGGCCCGGTCCTCATCGCTTCCAATCACCAGAGCTTCCTCGACCCGCCGCTCATCGGAAACCTCTACAAGACCGAGATGACTTACCTCGCCCGCAAAACGCTGTTTGTGGGATTCGGCAAATGGCTCTATCCGCAATGGAACGCGATCCCGGTGGACCAGGACCGCCCGGACATGGGCAGCCTCAAGACGATCATCCGCAAGCTCAAGGAAGGCGAGCGCGTCCTCGTCTTCCCCGAAGGCGAGCGCACCCTCAACGGCGACATCGGCGAGGC
>NZ_JBIKBQ010000183.1:0-3886 GCF_058122085.1 Luteolibacter sp.
GCGCTATATCCACAAAAAGCCAACCACCTGCAAAAAAGTCGCAATCGCCATTCTGCCAAAACCCGTTCAAAACCTTGAAGATTCAAGGCTCACGAAGCACTGTGCCCGGCCTGTGGGACGGCAGTGAATTGGATTTAAAACAGCGTCTCGCGCAGCTCTCGGAGAAGGAGCGGCTCGCCATGTCCGCCTATTTGCTTCGGCTCAAGCATCAGTCGAAGAGCGGGCGGCGTTCGCTTTCCAAGATCATGAAAGAAATGGATTCCGGGAAGAAAACCAAGCTCTCCAACCTCGCCACGACCCTCGGACATGGCTGAGCATTCAGCCTAAGAACCGGTCCTCTCGGCCAAAGCCTCGGCGTTCCTCGTCGGACTTTCGAAGCCCAAGCAACGGCGGCTCATTTCCCGCAGGCTCCTCAATATCTCCCCGCCATCGCCAACGACACTTGCTTCCCGGCGACGGGAGATGACCACACCTTTCGTCGCGAGGGCCGCGCGGTCCGCTGGCAGCGCATTGCTTCTCACATCGCGGAGCGCCCGGAGGATCTCGTCATCCCGCTTGCAAATTGCGACGGCTGGTTCCCGCTGGCCCGCGTTCATGCCGCGGCACTGCGGGAATGGCAGAGTGCTCACTCATGGGAACCGGGCCGGAACCTGAAGTCATGCGCGTGCAAATGGTGGACGACGGTGAAGAGGACGCCCGTGCTCCAACCGAACATGATCACCCCGGTGACGGCCTCCACGGCTCCCAGGATGCGCCATTCACGCGGCAGCACCACGTCGCCGTAGCCCACGGTGGAATAGCTCGTCGCGGAAAAGTAAAACGACGTGGCGAAATCCGGGAAGCAGCCGTCGAGTTGATAGAACGCCGCCCACACCGAGATCTGGAGCAGGTGTAGCACCAGCAGGCCGTAAACCACGCGGACGAGCAGCCAGAAGGTCCGCGTGAGCGGGAAATCGAAACCCTGCCGGGGCCACGAGTGGCCGAGCCAGCGGATGCCGAGAATCATCCCGATGCCGTGAATCGCGACGCAGGCGGAAACAAGCAGGAAGAGGATGAGCAGCAGCTTGAACATCGGCGCGGTGGCGGCTTCAGTTTCCGCCGAAGAACGGCGCGAGCGCCTTGGCCACCGCGGCGTCGATCCGGGCGGCGCGGGTGCCGGGGGACGCGCCCTTGATCACGTCGCCCTTGGAAAAGTTCCGATAGACGAGCTTGTTGGAGCGGCTGTCGATCACGTCGAGGATCACGCCGGCCTGGCGGAAGTAATCCGGGCGCTGGTTCTCAAGCGCGCCGCGGGTGTGGGCGAGGTCGGAGATCTGGCCCGCGTCGCGGCCATAGCCCATTCGCGTCAACCTAAGCTGCAAGTCATTGAAATTTAATTGTATAAATCAAAAATAACGTCACAAAAGTCTTGGCTTTTTCTATCGGTCCCGCCCGATAGTGATGTTCAAAAGGCATCGCTTAAGCAGTCATTCCAATCCGTTCATCGAGCCTCAGCAACTCGGCAATCGTGACGTCCCGCGACTTCAAGCCTTCCTTCGCGCCCGGCAGGCCGACCTTGAGCATCCCGGTACGGAAACCCGACTGGCCGGTGACGAAGCACGCGCGCCCCGCGGTGCAGCTCTGCTGGCCATACCAGTCGGTGAAGCGCACGCCTTCCTTGGCGAGCCGGTCAATGTTGGGCGTCTTGTAGCCCATCATGCCTGAATTTTAGCAGCTTGGATTGAACCAGCCGACATCGTCGCCCCAGATGATGAGGATGTTGGGTTTCTTGGCCTGGACGGAAGTGGCGAGCGCCATGGCGGCGGCGATGGCAGTTATGAAGGCCATAGGTTTGGTGGTTTTCATAAGATGAGCGATGATTTTTAGCTTTTGCGATAAGTCAATTTGAGAAGTGAAAAAGCCGGATGGAAAGGGCAATTCGCGGATTGATGGGACTGGAGCAGTTTGGACAGGATGCGCGCAGAGGTGCGATGTAGCGGTGGTCATAGACGCGCCGGTTCACTTACCACTCGTCTTCGGTGGGCTTCCACGAATCGTCGGGATTGAAGAGCTCCATTTTCTGGAAGGCTTCGAGAGTGTCCGGGCCAAGATCCTTTTCATAGACGATTCCCGTATGGCTGACGATGAAGGTCTTCACGCCGGTGACCTGATATTCCGCCGGAGCGGCGGCAAGTGCGAAGCCGCCGATCATGGCACCCTTGATGACGAAATCGAGCTCGCCGAGAGGCGCGGCAGGACCCTGTCCCTTGAGCACTTTGAAATAGTAGCCGTGATAGGGTTGGGGTTTGTTCTTCTCCGAGTAGCCCTGTTCCAAAGCCCTAGCGATTCCCTCACCCACCGGGCCCTCCCATGTGCCATCGGCATTTTTCCATGCCAGGCCGTCCTGTTTGCCCGGCGTGCTGATGATGCGCTGGGCATACTGGTTGACGCTGGCTCCGTCGTGTTTGTCGGCGGCGTATTCGTGCTGCGCCTCGACGTAACCGCGGCAGATCGTGATGGCGTCCAACTCGTTGGCACCGATGCGGCGGTTCAGGATCTCCTCGCGCCCGGCCTTGGTGTCGAAGGACCATTTGCCGTCCTTCTTGACGATTGGAATGGGCAGCGGAAAGGCATCTTCGCCGACGGAGAGAATGGCTTGATCCGGATTCTGTGGATCGATTTTGATCGCCTGCTTTTCCTTGGCCTTGGCGGCGAAGGTGAGAGTCCGCTCCTTGTCCATCACCGGATCTTCCGAGGCGACGATGTCCTCGCTGTCCGGCCCGAGGATTTCTTTCAAAGCGGGCACCTGGAAGGACGCCGCGGCCCGCACCAGGCTATCGGCAGCCTGCTGAGGCGTATCAAATTGTTTCTGGGTCGGAGCCGCAGCCTCGGGCGCGGCTTGCGAGACGAGGCAGAGAAGCCCGGAAGCGAGGATCGCGGGCATGGAATGTTTTGAAGGTTTCATGATGATAGATTTTGTTTTCGTTGAATTTCTCCTGATCGATCACTTGTGGGTTGTTATCGGCCTCTGCCACGGCCGCCGCCACCGCTGCGTCCGCCTCCACCACCGCCGCTGCGGCCACCGCCTCCGCCAGAGCTTCTCATGCTGCTGCTTCCCCGGGAGCTGCTGGCACGTGCGGCATTTCCGCTATACCCGCTTCCTCCGAAGGCGCTCCTGCTGGCACTCGAGCCGGAAGAGACGCTCCGGCCACCAATGCTGCCGCTGCTCGGGCGGGTGCTGGGCTGTGTGCTGGGACGGACTCCGCCGCCGCTCACGCCCGCGCCACCACCGGGCCTTCCTGCTCCACCAGCGCCACCGATACCACCAACGCCGCCGGGTTTTCCAGCTCCGCCCGCGCCACCGACACCGCCAACGCCGCCGGGTCTTCCAGCTCCGCCAGCGCCACCGACTCCACCCGCGCCGCCGGGTCTTCCGGCTCCGCCCGCGCCACCGACGCCGCCAATACCACCGGGTCTTCCAGCGCCGCCGCCACCGCCAATACCGCCGGGACGGGTTCCGCCGCCAACACCGCCGATGCCGCCACGGCCATAAGGGGCGCCACCGCGATGTGCCGCCTGATGCTGCCACTTGCCGCCGCTGATGTTGGAATTCCTGACGTAGTTGTTGTTGACGTTGATATCGACGTCACCGCCGTGCCAGCCACAATTGTATCCCCAGCCGTTCCCCCATGCGGCTCCCAAGGCGATACCCAATCCAAAAGCGAGTCCCGTTCCCGGGACATAGCCGGGATAGACATAAGACGGATAGGGATAGACCGGCGGTCCATAAACCACGACCGGATCGTATGAGGGGACGTAAACCACCTTCGGGTCGGCCTGCTGGATCACGATCACCTTTTCGCCTTCGACGACTTCGGTTCCGACCGTTTGCTGGGTGTTGCTCACC
>NZ_JBIKBQ010000184.1:0-3827 GCF_058122085.1 Luteolibacter sp.
AATTCGCGGCGACCGGTGATCGCCGCTACATTTTAAAAAACTAACGTTTCCCCGACCAACATCACACCGCCCGCGAGCATCGTCAGGAGGATCGACGTGGGTTCCGGGACAGTGGCGACTCGGAACCCCACAAAAACGCTGGAAGGAATCCGAAGCTTCATCTACGTTCCTCTCATGGCAGCCACCACTCAATCCTACCAACGCTTGGAGGAGGAAGTTCTCCACCTCCCGCGTGTGGATCGTTCCCAACTCGCCAGCCGGCTTCTTGAAAGCTTGGACGAGGACGACCATGAATTGAGTCCCGAATGGCGGGATGAATTACAGCGACGGATCGAGAACATCGACGCAGGAAATGCAAAACTCATTCCCGCCGAAGATCTTTGGAAAGAGGCGAGGCAACGCTTTGGCACAACCTCTTGAGCCATGCGTGTGAATTATGACGACGCAGCCCGCGAATCCATCGTTGCTTGGAAGGTGATCTAGCAAGTGTCAGTTCGCTGTTTTTCCCGATGCACTGGTCTTCCGCATTCGGCGCGACGAATTGCTTCGGATGCACCAGAGACAGCCTTCGCTCGCGCTACCAGCCGCCTCCGGTGCTTTTCCTATTCGACCGATGCGCGTTTCAGCCATCGCTCGCGACATCCTGCTGGTCCCTGAACCCGGCACTGCATGGCGGCGGTCAAACCACCATGATCTCACCGAAGGGAAGGCATCTGCCCTCAAGGGCCTGGCAACACGGAACCCGATGTTGTTGTTCTCGTTCGACGGGTCGTTGTTGTTGCGGTTCGAGGAGGCCAGGTTGTTGTCGTTGTTGTTCCAAGAGCCCCCACGCAGCCCGCGCGACGAGCCGGACTTTTTTGAGGAAATCATCCACGTAGCGGACGTAGCCTTTAACTCCCAACTCCTGTTTTACGAAGTGATCGAATCCATCGAGATGGATGTTCGCGAAGAACTGGCTGGTCAGGTTCCCGATGGGCAGGCCGTGCCGTCGGATGTGGCAGTCGAACAAATCCTCCCCCCATTCCATTCTCTGGCCATCCTGATGGCTGCTTAGGATGCGTCGGATCAGAGCCATGATTTTCTCATCCGCCACGGTCTTTCCGATGCGTTGCTGCAGGATTTCATGGTCGATGCTCGGGAAATACCGGCGCAGGTCGCACTTGAGAACGTAGGGGAAACGGCGGGAAAATTCCGCGCAGCGGCGGACTCCGGCGTGGGTGCCTTTTCCTTTCCGGCAGGCATAGCTGTCCTCAATGAACTTCTTCTCGAAAATCGGTTCCAGCACGCGGACCAGCGCGTGATGCACCACCCGGTCCCGGAATGGCGCGGCAGTCACACGGCGGAGCTTCGGCTCGTGGATGTCGAAGTAAGTATAAGGGCCCGGCTGCCAGGTGCCTGCGGTGAGTTCCTCGTGCAGGCGCACGGCGTGGGTTTCCCAGCGGGCGTGAAAGCGGGCGGCGGCGTGGCCGCTCATTTTTCCCTGCATCGCGCTGCGGGCGGCAGCCATCACGTTTTCCAGCGAGCAGACTTGCGGGTGGAGGTTCTGGAAACTGCGGGCCATGGATTCAAAGGTCGCGGAATTCCTCTTCGGTGAGGCCTGCCTGCTTGAGTATGGATCGGAAAGTGCCGGTCGGCACATCGCCGGTGTGCATCGGCAAATAAGTTTGTCGGCCATCGTCGTGGCGCAGCACCAGGTGCGAGCCGCTCTGCCTCCGCTCCTCGAAGCCGGCACGTTTCAGCTTCCGCAGCACTTCTTTCGCCTTGTGCGGCATGTCAGGCGACTTCGACAGTTGCAAGGATCGCCTCGGAGACGTCGGTCACCGGTTCGCCATTGCAGCGTTTTTCCTCGTTCCACAAGGCCACTAGATCGCGGGCGGCGTCCAGCGCACCCTCCATACCCTGGCCGTGTGTCGTGAGACCGAGAGATGGGACGTGGGCATAGTAATAGCCGGGCAATCCTTCCTCGTCAGGAATCCGTTCGAGCATGACGGGATAGCGCATGGGGGGAAGTTGATTCAAGAAGGGTGGCTTGTCGAGGATGAGCTTGGCGACCGGTGATCGCCGCCACGGCTTTTCAGCCAGCCACCGACCATCCGGCCACATTCATTGAGCTGGAGCGCACTGAACTCGAATTGCTTTGGCGCCAGCAATTTTCGGTCATTCGCCATGCGGACGACCCAGCGGGTCATCTCGATGCCTTCGTTCGCCTGGATCAGCAGCGCGGTCTTGTCCTTGGCGTAGCTCGCTTTCACCAACATCTCTAGCACGTCCATAACGTGGTTCGAAAGCCGTTGGCCGAGGATGAAGCGCTGACTCTTCGGGAAGCTCTCCACGCGTTCGAGAATCCACTTGGCGTAGGCATACCATTTCACGAGGACGAGTGGCGCGTCATTGGCGGGTTGTTTCATTGCTGAGGTGGTATCGGGGGGAGCTTGTCAGAGTTCGTCCTCAGTCACCGGAATGAGCTTCATCAGCGAGTGCTGAAGTCCGGTCTTGAGGGATTGGTTGCTGTGAATCGGAATCACCAGACGCTCACTGCGGCCATCCATCGTGAAAATGTGATGGCTGCCGTTAATCCGCGCAAGGTGCCAGCCCTTGTCCTCCGCCAGCTTGGCCAGTCGTTTTCCCGTAACGGACTTCATACTGCCACTTCAAGGACGCGCGTTTCCAGGGCTCCGTCTTCAGGCTCCGCAGCTAATAGCCAGCCTTGAATCGCCTCGCGTAAGTTCGCTTCCAACTCCAGAAGCGTTTCGCCTTGGGTGACGCATCCGGGAAGGGCTGGTACTTCCGCCCAGAATCCGCCCTCTTCCGCTTCGTGTATGATCGCTTTGAGTGTCATGTCCAAGACCATAGCCAGTCCTTGCCCCACATCAACGCGGAATCCCGGATCAGTTGCTCTTCAGGAAAAAAAATTCGTCCGCCTGCGGCGGATGGGGCAAGGTGGCGCTGCCTCGCCGAGGCAGCATGCCAATGGATCGAGAAAGGTCCATCCAAGGATCCACAGAATGGCCTTTCTTGGGCTTTTTCTTTCTCACCTCATTGGCCTGCGCTCTCGGCGAGAGCGCGCCACCTTCGAAGAAGAAAAAGGACAAAGGGATAAAGGATCAAAGGGGAGAACTAACGTTTCCGGCGGGCCAGCATCACTCCGCCTGCGAGCATCGTCAGGACAAGGGAAGTTGGTTCAGGGACACTGGCAACACGGAACCCGATGTTGTAGTTCTCGAGCGACGGGACGCCGTCGTTGCGGAACGAGGAGGCCAGGTAGTTGGCGGCGTTGCTCTCTGAGCCCCCACGCAGCCCGCGCGACGAGCCGGAGATCACCGCGTCGTTCCATTCCCAAACGTTTCCAGCCTGGTCGTTCGTGCCATACGCGCTGTCCGAATTCAATCCATACGCGCCGACATCAGTGAGAACCCACGTCCCTGCACCTGATCCGGTGTAAACCGCGTAACCATTCGCATCGTAATAATTTGCCGCACCCGCCACACCGATGTCGTTGGTGGTCATCGTATTGCTCTGCGTCGCCTGCGCCCAGTAGCCGCCCACTCCGGCACCGCCCTTGTTCGGGTCATAATACGCCGCTTTATACCACTCGCTCTCACTCGGGATCCACACCGTGGCTCCCACGTTCTTGGTGATAATACCGCTCGTCGCGCCGTTGAGCGTGTAGGCTCCCGATTCCGCCGTGAGGGCCGCGCCCGGGGGAAATTTTTCTTTCCGTTAAATTGTTAAAATCTCAGCGGGCTGGCTGATGGACATTTGATACGAGAACTTGATCTCCCCAGCAAGCTCGGATTGCTCTTTCGCGCTGGGACGGGCCGGTGGAG
>NZ_JBIKBQ010000185.1:0-3650 GCF_058122085.1 Luteolibacter sp.
TACGACTGGGTGATGGTCCCTAACGTCTATGGCATGTCCCAGTTTGCCGACGGCGGCACCTTCACCACCAAACCCTACCTCTCCGGCTCCAACTACATTTTGAAAATGTCCGACGAGCCGAAAGGCCCGTGGTGCCAGGTTTGGGACGGCCTCTTCTGGACCTTCATCGGCGACCACTCACCGTTTTTCCTCAAGAATCCACGGCTTTCCATGATGGCGAGGAGCTGGGAGAAAATGACTCCGGAGAAACAGGAGGCCCACCGGAGCGCGGCGGACAGGTTTCTGGCAGAAGGGTGATTCATCAACCGAAGAGGGCGGCGACGGGGACTCCCTTGTCGGCGATCTTGAAGGGGCGCTTGGTGGGCGACATGACAATGGTGTCGCAAGGCAGGCGGAGCGCGTGGGCGATGGTGGCGTTGAAATCCTGGACGCTGACGAGGCCGTCCTTGACCTTTCCGCCGGAGGAGTCGGTTAGGCCGTGTTTCACGCCGCCCTTGATGCCGCCGCCGGCGAGCAGGCAGGAGAAGGCTTGCGGGTGGTGGTCGCGGCCGTCCTTGTGCTCGGCTTTGATTTCCGGCGTGCGGCCGAACTCGGTGGCGACGACGACGAGCGTGTCCTTGAGTTTGCCGGACTTCGCGAGATCGGTGATGAGGGCGGCGTAGGCTTGGTCGAACTCCTTGCAGCGGCCGGCGACGGCGGTGAAGTTGTCCACGTGGGTGTCCCAGCCGCCGAGCTGCACCTCGACGAAGCGCACGCCGCTCTCCACCAAGCGGCGGGCGAGCAGGCAGCCTTGGGCGAAGCGGCCGCTGCCGTAGAGGCCGCGGGTGGCGGCGGATTCCTGGGAGAGATCGAAGGCGCTGAGGTCCTTGGATTTCATGAGGGCGATGGCTTCCCGATAGAGTTCCTCGTAGGCTTTGACATCCGCATTCGGATAGCGGTTGTGAAACTGGCTGTTCATGCGGTCGGCGAGCGAGAGGCGGCGGTCGAAATCCTCGGGGCTCACGGCATCGGCGCGCTTGGAGTCCTGGAGGCCTTCATCCGGGCTGCCGATGAGGGCGGCGGAGTATTTCGCGCCGAAAAAGCCGCCGCCGACGTGCTCGGGAGAGCTGTCGATGGCGACGAAGCCGGGAAGCTCGGGGTGAATCCGGCCGCCCTGTTTCACCACCCATGCGCCTAACGAAGGATGGGCGATGGTGCCGCGCAGGGCGTAGCTGGTGTGCATGGTGTAGGCGCCCTGCTCGTGCGCGCCCTGGGTGGAATTCATCGAGTTGATGACGCAGACCTTGTCGATGACTTCCGCGGTTTTGGGGAGGTGGTTGCCGAGCATGACGCCGTCCACCTTGGTGGGGATGGCTTCGGTTTTTCCCATGACCGCCTTGTTCTTCGGCTTGGGGTCGAAGGTGTCGAGGTGGCTCATGCCGCCGGACATGTAGAGATAGATGACGCTTTTCGCGGTGCCGCCCTTGGCGGCTTTCGCCGGTGCGGCGCTGGCGAGCGTGCCGCCTAACATGGGGAAGAGATGGACGCCGAGATAGGCGCGGGCGGCGTTCGAGACGAACTGGCGGCGGGTCAGCTCGTCGGCTTTGGGAAACGGGTTCATGCGGATTTATTGAAGGAAGAGGAACTCGGAGGACATCACGAGGGCGGAGACGATGTTGCGGTAGCCGGCGTCGCCTTGCTTTTTGACCTCGTCGAGCATCCACGACATTTCCTCGCCGGATGGCGGGCGGTTGAGGACGGCGATGTAAAGGCGGCGGATCTTCTCCTTGTCGGTGGTGGCGCCTTCGAGCGATTTGTAGAGATGGGCGGCGGGCTTGTTCACCAATTCGCGCTGGACGAAGCCGTTCATCAGCGAGAGCACTTGGCCGACGTTCGGCTCGCGGCTGAAGGCGTCCACGACCTCGCGGTCGGAAGCGCCGAACAGATAGAGGAAGTGATCGCGCGGGGCGGGTGACGGGAGCTCGGAGGCGCGGACTTTCGCGTCCTTGTTATAAGAGCGGTTGGCGGTCATCGCCATCATCGAGCCGGGGCTTTCAGAGTCGGCTGAAGCGCTTTGCACTTCTTTGAGGAACTTGGAGAAGTATGAGCGGAGTTCCTTTTCCGACTTGAGGGCGAGGACTTCCTTCGAGAGCTGGGTCATGTCCTTCTTCCCGACGAGCACGGGTTTGCCTCCCACGAAGATGCGGGTTTCCAAGGAGCGGGCGGGTTGTTTGTCGGGATCGCCGGCGGCCAGGGTGACGAGCGAGTCCCAGATTTGTTCGGCGGACAGGCGTTCGATTTTCCGGCCGTGGAAATCGTCGCCGCCCTCGATGGACGAGGGATTCGGATTGGCCCCGAACTGAAAGGTGCGGGTGAGGAGCAGGACGTGCTGGAAGGCGCGGAGGTCGTAATCCAGCTCCACCATGAGCGTGCCCAGATAGCTCACGAGGCCGGGATAGGTGGTCTTGTCGGCGGGAATGAATTCATCCACCGGCTCGTAGACGCCTTTGCCCATGACGCGTTTCCACATCCGGTTGGCGATGACCGCGGGGAACTGGTCCGCGGACTTCGCGACGATCCATGTTGCGAGTTTTTTCCGGCCATCGGACTCCACGCGCTTTTCAGACATGCGGACCGTCTGGCCGAAGGGAGTCCGCGCGCCGACCACTTCGCCGGGCGTGGCGTCGCGATACTGATAGTCCGCCGGCAGCGGGATTTGGCCCACGCCGCCACCGCCCAGGGACATTCCGTAAACGCGGTCCCACAGCACCTGCGCCACGCGGTATTCCTCACTTTGGGACCTGTCACCGTCCCGGAGTTCCTGCCAGAGGGATTCCATGTTGGTCTGGCCGACGGTGGTCTGGCCGTGGGTGAAGGCGGCGAGTTGATAGAAATCGTACCGCTCCGTGGTGCCGTAGGGGTCGTCGTGGCACTGGGCGCACTCCATGCGGGTCCCGAGAAAGACGCGCATCGTGTTGGATAGATTGTCGAGCGGCATGCCGCGGTCCCGGGTGTAGTAACCGACGGCGGCGGTTTGCGGGTCCCAGCCGTCGCCCGATGAGGCGACGAGACGACGGGTGAATTCATTCCACGGCATGTTGTCGCTCATGGCGGAGCGGACCCAGTGGCGGTAGGGTTCGTTGCTGGCGGAGGAACCGGTGCGGCCGTCGGTGAGCCGCAGCAGGTCGAAGGCCCAGTTCGACATGTGGCTGGAGTAGCCCTTGGATTTCAGCAGATAGTCCACCAGCGATTCCCGCTTGGCGGGGTCCTCGATTTCCAAAAACGCGAGGGCTTCCTCGGCCGTCGGGATGCGTCCCACGGAAACGAGAAACGCGCGCCTCAGGAAGGTCGCGTCGTCGGTGACCTTGGGAACATCCAGGTTTTTGCGGCGATAAAACGTGGCGATGTGCTGGTCGATTTGCAGAGCCGCCTTTTTAAGGAATTGGAGATCTTCCCGCGGCTTCGGGGTCTGGGCGAATGATCCCGCGACCGGGACAAGCGCCGCCAAAAGGGTGAGCGTGATCTTATGATTCATGGGTTTGGGGCGACAGTGAAAATAGGCGTTCGGGTGCCGAAGTCAAATGGCCGTTTCAGCTCCGGAAATGCCCCGTTCTTCCCGCCGGGGAACCTTCAACGCGCGGCGGAGTAGAGGCCGACCAACCTGGCTTCTG
>NZ_JBIKBQ010000186.1:0-3592 GCF_058122085.1 Luteolibacter sp.
CCGGTGATCGCCGCCACTTTCAAGCCGCTTCGCCTTCTATTTTTTCGAGACCTTGATCTCGAACATCTGCGGCCAGTATTTGCCGGTAACGAGCAGGTGGCCGGTGGCGGGGTCATGGGCGATGCCGTTGAGAACCTCGGCGCGGTTGGGCTTGGCGAGCTGCTTCCGCAGGCCGGCGAGGTCGAGCCAGCCGGTGACCTGGCCGTCTTCGGGCGAGATGCGCGCGATTCGGTTGGTCTGGTAGATGTTGGCGAAAATCTGGCCGTCGATCCATTCGAGTTCGTTGATGTTGGTGAGCGGGTTTTTCCCGTCTTTGACTTCGAGGGTTCTAACGACGGTGAAATCCTTGGGGTTGATGAATTTCAGATCGCTGCTGCCGTCGCTCATGACGAGCTGGTTGCCGTCCGTCGTTAGGCCCCAG
Organism: Luteolibacter sp.; assembly: GCF_058122085.1. NCBI lineage: Bacteria > Pseudomonadati > Verrucomicrobiota > Verrucomicrobiia > Verrucomicrobiales > Verrucomicrobiaceae > Luteolibacter > Luteolibacter sp. The sequence continues at coordinate 422 of NZ_JBIKBQ010000186.1, forward strand.
CCTTCGCCTTGATAGGTGTGGCTGCGGATGGGCTTGAAGGTGTCCGGCTCGAAGACATAGGCGGTGTTTTCCTTCCAGGTGAGCACGAACATTTCGCGGTTGATGATGGTGAGGCCCTCGCCGAAGACGGTCTTGGCGAGCGGCCGCTTGCGGAGGATTTTCCCGGTGGCGGGCTCGATTTCGCGGAGCGTGGACTCGCCGTATTGGCCGGTGCTTTCAAACAGGCGGCCGCCGGTGAGTTGAAGGCCCTGGGTGTAGGCGGTGGGGTCGTGCGGGCGGGTGGAAATGATTTGATAGCCGAGCTGCTCCGGCGCGGATTTCTGGCAGGAGGTGAGCGCCAGCACGGCGGCGGCGAGCGGGGCGAACCATTTCATGAGGTCAGAGGGCGGTGAATTTTTTCCAGCATTCCAGGAAGCCGGGCGCGAAATCCGCCGGGTGGGCGGCGATCCAGGCGGCGATTTCCGCGAGCGGGAACCACATCACCGCGTCCACCTCGGCGGACGGGAAACGCAGGGGTCCGTCGTGGCGGATGCGATAGAGTCGGACGTGTTCCCAGCCGGTTTCGACGCCGGGCGTGATACGGGCGATTTCCTCGGGCGCGGTCTCGGTGGTGATGCCCATTTCCTCCTCGAGTTCCCTAACGGCGGCGGCTTCGTAGGACTCGCCGGAATCGAGGTGGCCGGAAACGCTGGAGTCCCACAGGCCGGGGCACATGTCTTTGAGCAGCGAGCGTTTTTGGAGGAGCAGGTCGCCGCGCTTGTTGAAAACGAAGACGTGCACGGCGCGGTGGGTGAGCTTTTGCGCGTGGACTTCGCCGCGGGTGGCGGTGCCGGTGACCTGGTCGTCGGCGTCCACGACGTCGAAGATTTCCCCGGATTTCTGCGGCACGTCCTTGAGCGGGTGCGGATCGTAGGCGCGGGTGAGATCGACCCACTGCGCGAGCGTGAGCTCCTCGCCGCGGACGGTGGCGGTGACGCCGAGGCCGGCGGTGGTTTCGTCCCACGGCGGGCCGTCGGGGAGTTGTTTTTTGAGCTGCTTGCGGCGTTGGGCGAAGCCGCGGCGGATGAGCTCGTCGAAAAGGCGGTAGTCGAAGGTGGGCAATCCGCTGGTCCGCGGCGTGAGCACGGCGACGCTGGAATCGATTTTCGGCTGCGGGTAAAACGCCTCGGGCGGCACGGTGCGCAGCGATTTCACTTCCCAGTTCGCCTGCGTCCGCAGCGAGAGGATGCCGTAGTCCTTGGTGCCGGGCGCGGCGCCGAGGCGGTCGATGACTTCCTTTTGCAGCATGATCACCGCGCGCTCGAACGGGTGTGGGCGGCTGAGCAGGTTTTTGAGAATCGCGCCGCCGCAGGAGTAGGGGAGGTTGCCGAGGAATTTCAGCGGGCGGTGTTTGAAGAGCTGGCGGCCGTCGAACTTCACGCCGTCGGCGTGGTGGACTTCCACGCTCGGGTCGTCGCGGTGTTGGTGTTTCAGGGCTTCGGCGAGGCGGGCGTCGAACTCGATGAGGATCAATTTCCGGACTTTTCCGACCAGATGTTCGCTGAGCGATCCGGTGCCGGGGCCGACTTCCACCACCGCGTCGTCCGCCGTGATTTCCAGCTGCGAGACGATCCAGCGCGCCATGTTCGGGTCGATGAGGAAATTCTGCCCCAGCTGTTTGCTCGGCATCACCCCCGCGTGAATCAGCGCTTCTCGAATTTCCCGACCGGTCATGGCCGCCGTTCATGCCGCATCGCGGCGCGGCGTGCAACTCAAACGCGCGAACGGCGGCGAAGGACCAGCGTCGATGCGCCCAGCAGGGCGAGAACGCTCGCCGAAGGCTCCGGGATGATGGCGAAAATCTGCGGCCGGTAATACGACAAATCCGCGATGGCCGTCTGGACCCCGAACACCGCGGTCTCCGCGCCGCCGGGCTGGGTCTCGTAGGTGCTCACTGCAAACATCATGCCCGACAGCTCCCATGAGCCGCCGTTGTTGGAAAACACCGCGCCGCCGGAATCTCCGACGACCGCCTGCGCTTCGTTGCTGATGTCGGAATCGAACCGGGTTGAAAACGAAACCACATGCACCGGCGCGAGCAGGCTTCCCACGTTGACGTAGAAATTGTTGTCGTCGACGGCGTTTTTGCCCCAGCGGACTTCGGTTGTCGCGGTGGTTTTGAAGCCGGAAATATTGGATAGCAGCTGTGTGGTTTCCACCCAGGTGTCGTTGTTATTGCCCACAACCTCGGTGCGGTTCCAGTACGTGGGCGCGCTTTGCTGCGAGCGGCCGTTGCCGATCATCGTCACCTGGCTGGCGACGGTGGGAGTGGCGCCGGAAATCGTCACGCCCGGGAGGGCCGGCGGCGCGCTCAAGCGGAACAGCACGATGTCCGTGAAGGTGCTCAGCGGGCCGTCGTTCGTCAGCCGGTGAAAACTGCCAACCTCGGTGGCGTAGTTGGTTCCTCCGAAATTCACCGAGGCGGGGAGCGAGCTGCTCACGTGGTTGGCCGTGAGCACCCAGCCGTTGGCCAGATAGATGGCGGACGCGCCGTTGAGCGTGCCGACGTTGTTGAAATTCTGGGGCCCGGAGATTGCCGTGTTGTTCGGGCCGCCCGAGGCGATCACGACCGCCTCTGCGGTCTGACAGCAGGCGACGAAGCCGAGAAACAACAAGCGGGGCCCTTTCACGAAGCGGAAGCTCGGATTTCCCGTGGGATTAGGCAAATCCAAAACTTCCGGCGTTCCCCGCAGTTGACGCCTGTCCCGTCATGGTTTCCCATCGGCCCATGTCCGAGCCCAAACTGAAGAAGCCGCTGTCCTCCCACCGCTGGGTTCTCGGCTATCTGATGAAAGAGAAGGCGGTTTTCCTGCCCTCGCTCGCCGCGCTCTTTTTCACCGCCATCCTCTCGCTGGCGTTCCCGTATTACCTCAAGGAGCTCATCGGAAATCCCACCGACGCCCTCCGCCAAGGTGTTGATCCCGCGCAGGTCTTGGAGAAATCCAACCACGTCGTGCTCATGCTCATCAGCGTGCTCGCCGTGCAATCCGTCATCGCCTTTTTCCGCGTCCAGGGCTTCATCCGTTCCGGCGAGGCCGCCCTGAACCGGCTGCGCCGCGATGTCTTCGCACACCTGGTGAAACTGCCGGTGCCGTTCTATCAAGAGCAACGCTCCGGCGCCCTCAGCAACCG
>NZ_JBIKBQ010000187.1:0-3510 GCF_058122085.1 Luteolibacter sp.
GAAACACCTCGAAAAGCTCTGGCAATTCCCACGCGGCAATCACGGTTTGTTCGGTTCCAGAGACACCAGGCAGAGAGGTCGGGATGAACGCTTCAAGGTCTTCGACCCGCCCGCCCAAGTCATCGAGGATCAGTTGCAGTCCTTCGATTTGGGCAATCGTGTGGCCGTGCGTCTGGAATGCCGAAACTGGGCCTGCGGTGGAGATGATGACGACGTAGCCGTTCACCGCAGGCGGTTCGGCAAACGTGATGCTCAGATCGTCCTCGCCATCGAGCGTGACGGCCAGCGGCTCGACGATGGCGCGAGTGCTGCCGTTCTGACGCACGGTGACATGCAGGTCACGGGTGCCGAGGTTGTGACTGATGGTAAAGTCCGAGTTCACACCGTCTCCGATTGGCGCGACGTAGTGTTGCGAGCCGGTGATGATCTGGTCTGGCGTGAACGGCACATACGTCCTGCCGTAGGGTGGGCGGAGCCAGTCGATGTTGGCAGCGGTTTCGAGTCCCTCCCAGTTCAGTTCGCGAATCAACGAGATCGGTGCGCGGAACGGAGTGAGCGTGTAAGTCTTCGTCGGGTCGTTCTCATCTTGAATTGCGACTTCAATTTCCAACTCTGGCTTTAACTCTGCGGCACCGCGTAGTGCGGCGGCGATCTCGGCGGTGTTGAGATCGAGGATGATGGTCGGATCACCCGGCGGCGCGGAAAACACTGCGACTTCGATCAACTCCTGATCAATGCCGGCCATCGAGCCGTTGAAGGTAATGTGGGCGATATTGGTCGCCGGGTTGCTGACGGAGAACGAACCCTCATCGTCGGCGAGAACCGATAGCGCGTCCTGAATTTCGTCGGGTCCGTCGTCCACGGACAGTTCGCGGTTTTTTTTGAACCCACGGCGCAACTGGTAGGTGCCCTTGAACGTCGGCTGGATCTTGAGTGCCTGGATTTCGGGCCAGAGCGTGGTGGCCGAAGCTCCGCCTGCTTGCACTTCGCTCACGGTGGGCGCGGGCGGCACGATCAAAGCAAAGCTCGCCGTGGATGCCAGCGGTGCCTGCACGAGCCGGACCTCATGACGGTATTGACCGGCTACCTGCGTCGAGCGAACGCGCACGAACGAAACGGGCCGCAATTCGGAAAGCAGTCCCCCGACAGAGTATCCGGACAGCGCGATTTCCTGCAGGCCGGTGGAAATGATCCACGAGCCATCCTGTTTGCCAACCACCGCGTCATCCAATCCGATGGCGGCAAGGGCAGACTGGACGGCGCCCGCCGTGGCGTCGTGTGGGATCGACGCGGTGTCCTGGCCGTCCACGCTCAACACAAAAAAGCCAGTCGTCGGGCGGGCATCGACAAATCCGATGGAGGCGCGGATGTGCGTCACAATCCTCTGGACCTCGATGGGCGAACCTTCGAGCGATTCAGCGAAGCGTAGGCCGATGCGCACCTTGTCGCCCTGGACGAAGGCAGGGAACGAAACCGCGCTGCCGCCAAGCGTCGTGGTCAGCCTGCGAGTGGTGAGATTGGCGTAAACGGTGGCCTGCATGGGGATGTCCTGCCCATGCCTTCCGCGTCAACTCACAGCTCGAAATATCCAGCGTCAAACCTCGCCATGACGTGAGGAAACTGCGGTTCCAGCCCGGCGGCCTGCTCAGCTTCCTCCTCTTCCTTGCGTACGTTGTGGCTACTTGGCTGCCTTGATATTCTGCTCGTGCGCCCATGCCATCGAGGCATCCGAGAATTGGAGTTTCATCCAACCTTTTTTGTTGGAGAGTGCTTCCCCGACCTCGCCCTTTCGTGACTGGCTTTCCTAAAATCGTGGACCGTGATTTTGTCTCACCTCTGCTTGAAGACCTTGTGTTTCGGGTCGCCGCCCGAGATGAGGTAGGCGAGCAAATCGGATAACTCATCCTTGTTCATCAGGGCGATCGTCCCGGGCGGCATCATGGAGATCTGCGAGGGCTCGACGTTTGCGACGTCGCCCATGGGAGTCTTGGTGAGCACGCTGAAATCGTAGGGATTTGCGGCGATGGCGATTTCCTTATCGTTGCGGTAGATGATTCGTCCGTAGAGCTGTCCGCCTTCTTTCAGCGTGATCGTGCTGGCTTGGTATTGCTCGGAGATGGACTGGCTGGGCTCGGAAATGGCGACGAGAATATCCGGGATCGAGTAACGCTTGGCGACCGAGCCGAGGTCGGGGCCGGAGTAACCGCCGGCGCCTTCGAAGCGATGGCAGGCCACGCATCGGCCGGCTGAAAACATCTTCTTGCCGTTCTCGTAATCCCGGTTGGCGAGCTCGGTTTTAGACAGATCCTTTGCCGTCTCCGTAGTCCATCCGCCGGGCGGGCCTTTCGGCAACGGCAGCTTGCTGAGATCCACCGCGGCGACATCGCCAAGCAGCCACAAAACCGCAGATGCGTCCTTCGGTGCAAGATGCTCGATGGCGTCTTTTCGGATCGCGCGGATGTAGCCGATGAAGCTCTTGCCGCCGCTTTTCTCCAAGCTCTCGTTGAGCCACCCGAAGTAGAACTTTCGGTCGTCGAGCGTCCAGCCGGACTGAACGCGGCGGATGGAGTAGGCGTATTGGATATTCTGCGTGTTGGGGGTGTTGGTCATCGTTTTGAGGACGGCCTCTCCGTATTCGTGCCGCGCGAGCATCGCCTTGTCGTAGGCCATGGTTTTGGTCTGCGTGACCTTCATCAAAGCGACGGTCTTGCCCGCTACTTCGGGCGCGTCCAGATAGCTCAGCACCCGGCAGAGTTCGGTGTTCAGCGTTTCGTCCTGGGCGGGGTAAAGCGGGTTTAGCTTGGCGATGACGGCAGTGATCTCGGCTGGCGACGGCGCGTTCAGGCGCATGAAACACAGCGAGTAGGCGCGGAGCAGAGCGAGCTGGTCGTCGTTCTCCAAGCTCTCGAATGGAACGCCGTTGAGCTTTTCCAGCACCCGACTCGACAGCGACTTCTCGGCGTGACGGCAAAGCGCGATGGCCGCGTAGATGACGGCGCGTGGATTCGATTCCGAGAACGCCTTGTCCTGCCACAGCTTGATGTCCTGATTCTCGATGGCCAGGCGCGCTGCGTAGCGGATGTCCCGATCAGCATGCGACAAATAGGGCCACGCCTTTTCGATCGCCTCGAACCCGCCGCTGCGGCTGCCGTGGAATGCTTCGAGCGAATGACGCAAATCTCTGAGCTTCTGATTCGCGACCAGGCTCTTCTTCGGCCCGTCACGATGCGGGCCGGTGTAGCGGACGCGGTAGAGCTTCGAAGCGGTGTTGCGGCCGCCGACCAGGAAATACATGTGCCCATCCGGTCCGAAGCGCATGGCGGAAATGTTCAGAGGTGTGCCGTTGAGGAACTCCTTCTTGGTCCCGGTATAGCTCGAGCCGTTCTCTTCCATATCGACTGTGTAGATGGTCCCGAATGTCCAGTCGCAGCAGAACAGTTTGTCTTGGTAATAGTCAGGGAAGTTCGAGTGATGGCCAAAGCCAAGTCCGGTCGGCGAACCCGGGCCGAT
>NZ_JBIKBQ010000188.1:0-3478 GCF_058122085.1 Luteolibacter sp.
CCCTGTCTGTTTACTCATGGTGTTGGTTGATTTGAAACGTTTGTTCAAACAGGCGATGTCGGAACATCGCCCGATCAACCAGCACCAATCGATTTTAACATTTTAACGAAAAAAAATCCTCTTCCCCCCGGTCTCGGCTGCGGCCAATTCGCAGGTCCCTTCGCGGGACAACTCGGAACCGAGTTGAAGATGGTGCTCGAACGATTCCTCACGCTGCACGGCGCATCGTTCCCCCAAATCAAAGCCGTTTACTTTGATCCCTACTCGCAGTGCTCCAACAGCCGACAGGAAATCCACGGCATTTCCCTGATGGTCCGACCGCTGCTCCAAGGCAACGCCGGAAAATCCCAGCTCTGCCAGCCGTCCGCTTATGCCGAAGCTAGCGATGATTTCTCCGACTGCATCCTCTTCAGCATTGTCGCTTGGGACCACGTCTCCTGGCCGGGCAACGACTACTTCGGCGGCAGTCGCTGCACCTGTATGCCAGTCACATGCCGAAGGTCCGCATCCACCCGGACTCGCCGCAGACACCGGCGCAGAAAGATTACATCCGGAATTGGTTGGCAGACTGAGGCATAAGCTTTCGCATTTCACCGGCCAATGCGGAGTTCCTCCACTACAAGCCGCCCCGTACGACTCGGAACCGCCGGAGGAGTGACGGCGCTCGAACGGCGTGATAAAGAGTTCTTGTGACTTCCGCCGAATACCGCCAGGCCATGGACGCGCTGCCCTTCGGCAAGCGGCTGCCCGGCGCGGTCTATCTCATCGATCCCGGCGAGGACTCGCGCATCCCATCGTTGCTCCGCATCACCGTGGCCGAGCTGCGGAAGCGTCTGGAAATCGGCCCCGAATTCAACTTGCTGAAATTCCACACGGCTTCCCCGGAGATCTCGTTCCTCGCCTACCCGGATTTCGAAAAGGACCCGCACCCCGCCTTGAAGGAGGCGGTCATCGTCGATCTGGTCACTGGCAAGACCCGAGCACCAGCTCCTGTTTTTCAAAGAACGCTTCCTCGCCAAGGACCACCCGGACCGCTCGAAAATGGACCGCTTCAGCTCCAAGTTCCGCAAGCTCGGACTGCGCGAGGAAACCATCGGCTACGGGCCGTCGAAGGAAAAGTGGGAGGCGTGGAATCGCGAGCGGCAGGAAAATTGACAACTGACCTCGCTCTCGCTAGAGTCTCCCCGTCGTCACCGTGACGCCTCAAATCATTTCGCCAGATGAAACCATCCAAAAAGATCAACCTGAAAAGCCGAGCCTCCGAAAAGATGGCCTCGCGCCGCGAGGATCGACTGCGCTTGGAAAACGGCGAAAGCCCGGAGGTGATTCAGCGTGAGAATTCGATCTTCCCTCCTGACTTTTTCGAGAAAGGCCGTTTTTCAAATCTTGCCTCCGTCGTTGGCAAGTGACCGACCGGGTGTCAGGCATCGAAGGCTATTTGGAATTCTTGCAATCCTTCCTCGCTCGATGCCCGGCGCAATTCCTGTTTGGTGGGCAAGCTGTCAATTTCTGGGCGGATTATTTCGACCGAAAGGGCGACGCTAAAGAACTCCATGCACTCCGCCCGTTCACCTCGAAAGACTGTGACATTTGGGTGAGTCCCCAGGCTTGGAACGAGATTCAAAAAGCTGAACGCGACCGTCTGGTGCGGGGCACTTCCCCAATCGACGGACAACTCGGAATCTTGACGCTACAACAATCTCCGCTCCGAATGGTCGATCTGATGTCGGGTGTCTATGGAATCCGACACGAGGAGCTTGCCCGTTTGTGTGAGCGGGCACCTGTCTTCAATGGCATCAAGGTCATCGATCCCATCTGTCTCTTTCGCAGCAAATGCCACTGCCTTCTCGGCCTGGACCAAAGCGACCGCCAAGACGCACGCCACGTCCGGATGTTGGCCTTGATTCTGCCGGAATATCTCTCCCTTCTCATTGATGACATTGACTCGGAAAATCTCAGTGACCGCGCACTTCTCAAGGAAATCAAACTCCTCAAGAAAATTCTCGGAACCCATGCCTGCCGGCGTGCCTTGGCACAGTTGGAAATCGATCCCGACTCCCTCATCCCGTGGAGCAAGTTGAAAACATGCGGGCTGGAGACGCTGGCCGCATACGCCCGCACCCAAAAGAATCATCCTACCTCAGACCCACAATCCTCGCCGCCACCGCCTCCCACTCCACCTCCGGCGTGAGATGGCACCAGCTCAGCCGAATCGCCTCATTCGCTTCGTCGTCGCTGTAGCCCATCGCCTTGATGGCATGGCTCGGCGTGTAGCTGCTGGACGTGCAAGCGGAGCCATTGGAGATCGCCACCAAGTCTTTGAGCGCCACGATCAGCGCCTCCGAGCCTTTTTGCCAAAATCCAAATTCCGATTCCATCCCAGTAGAGGAGTTTGACGCGGTCGCATTGGCGGTTGAGGAAGACGAATACTTTTCGCGAGAGCGGGTCTTCGCGCAGTTCGTCGCGCACGACGACGCTGAGGGTGTCGAAGCTTTTCCGCAGGTCGCAGGGGCGGGTGGCCAGGCAGACTTTGACGCTGTGGGTCAGGATCATGGCTGGGCGAGACGGGCTGGATGGATGCGCAGGATGATTCCGCCACCGAGTTCGAGTTCGACGAGCGGGCCGACGGGAGCGGGCCGGCGGTGCGCAGATTCAAGTTGGAACTCAAGGAATGCCGGTGGTTGTTCCGGGTCCGGGAGATTCGCTCTGGCGCGGCCCCGCCAGTTCATGAGTGTCTGATAGGAGACACCGCGGTGGCGGCAGAATGAAGCGGCGCTGCCGTCGTGGTGTTCAAACTCCCGGAGGATGCGGGCCTTCTGTTTGTCGGTGTGGCGTGTGCGTGACATGCCGGGATCCTGGCGGGGCGCGCGCAATGACCGAGGTTTTTCAAACGGCGGACGCTCGGGGGCTTACAAACGGGCATGGCATCCGTGTCCGCAACCTGCTGGCCGAGACGCAGCTTCCCGCCGGGGACAATGAATTCGTGTGGGACGGGTATGACGATGGCGTGCGCAACGCCGACGGCGACATCCTCCGCACTCGGGTACCCCCTGGGACCTACACCGTGAGGGGCCTGACCATGATGGAGAGGAGGCATTGCAAGGAGTAGTCTTTGCCCTTCTTGGCCCGCCAATCCGGAACCTGCCAACATAAAACCAACAAACGCCGGATTTCAACCATCGTGAGATCGGCGCGTGGAATGACGGCGTCCTCGACGTGTTGCAAATCGGCGGGCAGGCGGGCGGCCCGCAATGTGGCACAGGCCTTGGGACGCAGTTCGCGCACCCACAGCTGCTTGGGGCGGTTGTGGGTGGTGTAGTAATCCTGCCGGGCGCGCCCGTGCCCTTTGGTCTCACCTAACAATCTCCAGCCCTGCGCCTTGTAGCAGGTGCCACGGAACAACTGGCTATTGAGATAGTGATGTTTTTCGATGAGCGCGCGGTAACGATCACGTTCGATGGCATCGTCAGGATCGATC
>NZ_JBIKBQ010000189.1:0-3465 GCF_058122085.1 Luteolibacter sp.
GCCGCCGCCGTGCGCGATCGGCGATTTGCCGAAGATCGACGCGATCCTGCTGACGCACGGGCATTACGATCACCTCGACCTGCCGACGCTGCGGCGGATCGGGAAGGGGACGAAGATTTTCATCGCGGAGGGCCACGCGGCTTGGCTGCGGGGCAAGGGCTTCACCGACGTGAGCGAGCTGGCGTGGCATGCGGGTGCGGAGATTTTTCCCGGCATCCGGGTGACGGCGACTCCGGCCCAGCACTTCACGGCGCGGACATTGCTCGACCGGAACCGCGGGCACTGGTGCGGCTGGCTGGTCGAGGGCGCGGGCTGCAAGCTCTGGCACGCGGGCGACAGCGGCTACTGCGAGGCGTTTTCGGAAATCGGCGGGCGTTACGGGCCGATCGATTTCGGGATGATCCCAATCGGCGCCTACCTGCCGCGGCGGATCATGCGGCCGATGCATTTGAATCCGGAGGAGGCGGTGCGGGCGTTCAGGGAAACCCGCTGCCGCCGGGCGGTGGCGATGCACTGGGGAACCTTCCAACTCACCGACGAGCCGCTGGGCGAGCCGCCAATTTTGCTGAAAAAGGCGCTGCGGGAGAAGTCGCTGGCGGAGGAGGTGTTTGAAGTGGTGGAGGTCGGCGGCCGGAAGCTTGTCATGCCCGCGGGGGACGGCGGGTCTAGCTGAGTTTCTGCGGGATGACGCGTTTGCAAATCGACCAGCCGATTCCGCCCGCGAGATACATGCCCGCGAAAACCAGCAGGGCCGGGCGTGCCAGCAGGATTACCATCATCGAGCCGAAGACGGCGCCGGCGAAGAAACTTGCGGCGAGAAGCGTGGGCACCAGCAGTTTCCACGGCGCGATTTCATGCCCTCTCAGTCGCATCCCGAGATTCGTCCCGAGGTCGGTGAGCAGCCCGGTGATGTGGGTGGTGCGCAGGATCATGCCCCGGTAGTGGGTGGCCAGTGCGTTCTGAAAGCCGCAGGCAAATCCCGCGAGGAAAATCGAGAGAACCGGCATCCCGCCAAAACTGAAATGCGCCCCGACCAGGCAGAGACCGATCGCGGTCACTGACCTGCCGTAAGGTCGGGAAAACTCGATGTTCGGATGATGGATGAAAAACCCGGCGGTCGTCGCGCCCATCACAAAGCTGAGCGCGGCGGCCATGAGGTGGATGGCTGCCGCGGAAAACTGGCCGTGACCCTCAGCGGCATTCATCGCCACCTTCGAGACATCACCCGTCAGGTGGCTGACCGAGGTGCCGAGCTGGACCAGATAGCACGCGTTCACCGCCGCGCCGAGAAAAGCGAGGCAGCAACCACCTGCGATGACCCACTTGGGTTGCGGCTGAAGTGGCGTTATCAACCGGATTCCCTCATTTCAAATAAGTATCCAAGCCCTCGGCGCCCGGCGTCCAATAGGCGATGGATGCCACCTTGCCGCCGGTGAGCGTGAGGACGGTGACTTTCCCGGCCTGCGCGGGGAAATGCGCGATGAGCGCGCCGTCGTCGGCGAGGACGATGCGGTGGTTGTATTTCTTCATCTTCGGGATGGCGAACATCCGGCCGATGCCAGGCATGCCGAAGATGTTGGCCATGTAAACGGCCTTTTTCGATCCGAGGAATTCCTTGCCGAGCGGGGAGAGCACGGCGTTGGCCTTTTTGCCGGTTTCCATGTCGTGGCTGACGAGCAGGAAGCGGGTGTCGGCGGGCTTGAAGGTGAAGGCGTTGTCGTTCTGGTCCTTGGCGGTGAACGGCTCGACCTTCGATCCATCCGCGTAAGGCGCGGCGAGGCTGAGGCTGATGGAAAGGGCGGTGGCGGCAAGCGCGATGCCGGTGAGTTTGATGAATTGCGATCTCATGGAGTTGTCGAGCGGGCTGGTGTGGTTGTTCTAGCGAAAAAACGCGGGCTTATTTCGGCCCTGTCATCGGATTGAACCGGATGGTGGCGTTGAAATCAAGCGGGCTTTGGCGGACCTCGAAGCGAATCCCGGAAGCGTTGCAAATGCCGCGGATGAGACGCAGTCCGAGCCCGAGCCCGGCGGTGGCCATGGTCGCCGGGTCCATGTCGTTGTGGATTTCCAAGACCGGGCCGTCGTCCTCCGCGCGGCAGGACACGCGGATCTTCGATTTCGCGTAGCTCACGGCATTTTCCAACAGGCCGTGCAGTGCCTGGCGCAGCAGGTCGGGATCGCCCTCGATCCGGATGTTTTCCGCCAGTTCGAGTGTCATCGCCAGCGAGCGCTCGGAGGCTAGCAGCTGGTAGTTCTCGGTCACGTCGCGCACCAGGCCGGATAGCGAGAGGGGTGAGGGGACTGGGATCAGCGCGCCTTGTTCCGCCTTGGCCGCCAGCAGCGCCCGCTCGACGAACCGAGAGAGCCGGGCCAGCTCGTCCTGCAGGTCCTCCTGAAATGCCGGGGGGATTCCCGGGGGGGCGTGTTCCACGCGCATCCGCAGCAGCATGAGCGGCGTCCGCAGCTCGTGGGCGACCCGCGCGGAGAACTCGGCCATTTCCTGATAGGCCGTGCCCGCCCGGTCTAGCAGGCCGTTGAGGTGGTTGGCGAGATCGGCGATGATCGGGTCCGCCTCGGGAATGGCGATGCCGCCGCGAAGCGAATCGACCCGCATTTCGGCGAGCTGGCGGTTGATCTCATTTACGGGTCGCAGTGAGCGGCGGGCAAGCAGGAGTCCCGCGCCGAGCGAGAGGCCAATCAGCGGCCCGGCGGTCCACAGCCAGGTTTCCAGCAGTTCGCCGAGGATGTCCTGGATTTCCTCCTCCGAGTAGCTGTTATGGAGCACCCAGCCTGGAATCTTCGGGTGGGTACGGTCCCAGCGGCCCGCACGCAACTCCTCCTCCAGTTGGCGGTAGGCTGTGAACATCATCACCCCGATCAGCAGCGTGCAGGACAGGACCACCCAGGCGGCGATGCGGATGCGGAAACTCATGGCTCGTCGGTTTCCTTGAGCGCGAAGCCCACGCCACGCTCGGTGTGAATCAGCGGCTTGAGCCCGGGCAGGTCGATCTTCTTGCGCAGGTAGTTTACATACACATTCACTACATTTGATCCAGGGTCGAAGTAATGATCCCAAACCCGCTCGACAAGTGTCGCTTTGGAAACAGGGCGGGGTGACGAAGTGGCCAGCGTTTCCAACAAGGAAAACTCGCGGTTGGTGAGGATGATTTGGGTCGCGCCACGCCGGGCGGTGCGTGTGATCAGATCGATCTCCAGATCCGCGACCCGCAGCAAATGTGAGGTTTCCGGTTTGGCACGGCGCTCGGCGGCGCGAAGTCGTGCCAGCAGTTCTTCGGTGGAATACGGTTTGACCAGATAGTCATCCGCGCCGGCATCGAGACCGGCGACCTTGTCCCTGACCTCGCCGCGAGCGGTGGAAAGCAGCAGGGTGGCCCGGCAACCGGCCGTCCGGGCCTGGCGGATGACGCTCACGCCGTCCATCCCTGGCATCGTGATGTCCAGCAC
>NZ_JBIKBQ010000190.1:0-3435 GCF_058122085.1 Luteolibacter sp.
CATATCATCCATCCATATCCAGAACAAAGATTCAGCGCCCGACTCAAGGCAGGAGCCGTATGAGGTAATTCTTCACGTACGGATCTGCGCGGGGGGCCGTCGGCAACGGCGGTCCCTACCGCAATCCTCGCGGATTCACATGACGGGGACTCATTGCTAGCAGCCGTTTCCGCCGCCATTCAGGCGGGCAAGCAGGCCGTCGGATCACTCGGAAAGGTCATCGCCGCGCACGTTATCGCGCGTCCGCACGAAGAGCTGGTCGCGCTGCTTCCCAAATAAGGCCGGGGCGGAGCCGTCCCGTGGATCACGTGTTAGGAAATGCGGCCGGGACACTTTGCGGGGCGCCGAAGTCCGGCCATTCTTCGGTCTGGCTGCCTTCGTTGCGCATCCACTCGGCCAACATCTCCTCGTCGGACATCGGACGACGCATGCCGCTGGCTAACAGCTCAAAAACCCACTTCTCGTAAACGTCCAGAGAGACCTGCGGAGGCGGCGGGTGGTCGGAAAAATCCGGGAATTCAAGGTCGAGGATGTTCATGGATTCGATTTGATTTTGTCGTAAGCGGCGGGACCGGCATAGCGCTCACAAAGAGCCTTGAACTCCTCGTCAGACACCTTGGTGTGACCATGGCTCAGCAAGAAGCGGATATCGAGTAGATCTTTGTGCTGGCGGGCTTGATCGTCTCTGAGGGCGAAAAGCTTCATTGCGAGAAGCGCCTTGAAATTGATTACCGGCACCTGGTGCGCTTTCGTCTCGGCGAGGTCAGGCTCGGCCATCAAGGCCAATGTGGCGTCATCCACCCAGATCAGATCGATGTAGGGGAATGCGGCGTTTTTACGGCTTTTGAAACGTGACGCCATTCCATCGCTGGTTTTGGTGAAATGCAACCGGTCCATCAGGGCCACGGCTTCGGACTCCTTGGAACGTGGACAAACCCAATCCACATCCAGAGTCAGACGAGCGTAACCGTGGTGACACACTGCCCAGCCGCCAGCGAGCAGGAGCGGAATACCTTCGCGCTCGAAGGATTGATAGAGTGAATGGGCGAACTCGGGGAGCATGGTTGACAATATTGGAATGCTACGGTCACAGACCGCCGCTACAGCAGCCTCGCGCGCAGCAGTTCGGTGACCTGCTTGGGGTTGGGCTTGGTGGCGGCGGCTTTCATGACTTGGCCGGTGAGGAAATTGAGCAGCTTCTCGTTGCCGGCCTTGACGGCGGCGACTTCGGCCGGGTTGTTGGCGATGACTTGGTCGCAGAGGCCTTCGAGCTCGCCGGCTTCGGCGGGTTTGAAACCGAGGCTGTCGGCGATGGCGGCGGGGTCTTTTTCCGGAGTGTCGAAGAGCACGGTGAAGACTTCCTTGGCCTGGTTGGCGGCGAGGGTGCCGTTTTCCATCAGAACGAGGAGGGCTCGGAGTTTTTCCGGGGCGACCGGGCATTCGCCGATGCCGAGGGCGCGCTCGTTGAGGGTTCCTAGCAGGGTGTTGATGATGAAGTTGGCGACTTTCTTGCCGGGGATGGCGGGGTCGGTGACGGCCTCGAAATAGGCGGCGAGGTGCTTGTCGGAGGAGAGCACGGAGGCGTCGTAGGCGGTGACGCCGAGTTGGTGCTCGAAGCGCGCGGCAAGCTCGTGCGGGAGCTCGGGGACGAGTGGGCGGACCTTGGCTAACAACGGCGCGGTTTCGATGGGCAGGAGGTCCGGGCAGGAGAAGTAGCGGTAGTCGTGCGCGTCTTCCTTGGTGCGCATCATCTGGGTTTCGCCGCGGTCGTCGTCCCAGCGGCGGGTGGACTGGATCTGCGGGATGCCGCGGTTGAGCTCCTCGGTCTGGCGCATGATTTCGAAATGAATCGCGCGGCGGATGGCGGAGATGGAGTTGAGGTTCTTGAGCTCCACTTTCTGGCCGAGCGGGTCGGCGGCGTTCTTGCGCAACGAGATGTTCACGTCGCAGCGGAGCTGGCCTTTTTCCATGTCGGCATCCGAGACGCCGCCTTGCTGGAGGATCATCTGGAGCGAGCGGACGTAGGCGAAGGCTTCCTCGCCGGACTCGAGGTCGGGCTCGGTGACGATCTCCATCAGCGGCGTGCCGGCGCGGTTGAAGTCGATGAGAGACGAGTTCCCGAGGTGGGTGGATTTCGCGACGTCCTCCTCGAGGTGGATGCGGTTGAGGCGGACGGTTTTGTCGGGGTTGGCGATGTTTTTGCGGTGATCGGTCGGGTAGCAATGTTCGTAGAGCGGGACGCCGCCACCGATGCAGAGGGGCAGGTCCATCTGGGTGGTCTGGTAGTTCTTCGGCATGTCCGGATAGAAATAGTTCTTCCGGTCCCACTTGGAGATTTCAGGCGAGCCGCAGCCGATCATCAGGCCGGTGAGCAGGGTTTTCTCGATGGCCTCGCGGTTGAGGACGGGTAGCGCGCCGGGCATGCCGAGGCAGACCGGGCAGGTGTGGGTGTTGGGCGTGTCGCCGAAGGAGGTGCGGCAGGCGCAGAACATCTTGGTCTGGGTGTTGACCTGGCAGTGGACTTCGAGGCCGATGGTGACGAGGTAGGACATTTTTCGGGTAGATGCTGAAATTCTGAAAAGCTGAAAGGTCAGAGACTGAGATCCTTGAGGAGTTTTTTTACTTTGGGATCGGCGAGGGCTTTGGTGAGGAGGGGATGGCGCAGGAGTGTGCCGTAATTTCCATCGCGGGCAAGGTTTTGGAGTTCCGGGTCGTTGACGATGACGGCGCGCGGGATGGGCTTGCCGGTCTGGGGATCGATGACGGGGGTGAGCGGTGAGTCGGCTTGGGCGGTGATGAGTTTGGCGAGGGCGAGGCGGGAGGGCTCGGCGAGGGGATCGAGGATTTTGAGCCAACTGGCGGGGACGGCGGCCTCGACGGAGGATTTGAGTTTCTGGCTGAAGCCGTCCGGGGTGGTTTCGGGGATGCCGATGGATTTTTCCGAGTAGGCGCGGACCTCGGCGATGGAGCCGTTGTGATGGACGAGCGTGGCGCCGATGATCCAGAGGAGCGAGGTGGGAATGAGGGCGAGCAGGAGAAGAAACGCCAGCTTGATGACGGAGCGGGGTTTTTCCTCATCGGGGGATTTCCCGAAGGGGCGGACGATGGCTTTGGCGAGCTTGCGGATGAGGAAAAGTGCGGCGAGGAAGGCGGCGACGGGCAGGCCGTTGGTGATCCAGGCGAGGGATTGCCCGGTCCACTCGATGGAAAGGGTGGGGGCCTGCTGCCAGACGCGGAAGCCGATCCACGCGCTGAGGCTGAGGACGACGGTGCCGACGATCATCCGGGTCACCCCGCGCAGCAGCACGAAGCTGGCGCACACCGCGAAGATCACGAGCGCGGCGGTGCCGAGGCTGATTTGTGGGACGGAGTCGGGAGACAAGAGGAGGTGCGAATGTGGCGGCGATCACCGGTCGCCGCGAAGAGGATGAAGAA
>NZ_JBIKBQ010000191.1:0-3433 GCF_058122085.1 Luteolibacter sp.
CGGATCATGCGCGGGGAGATGTGCCTGGTGGTGGACTTGCAGGCCTGCACGGGGATGAACTCGACCTTTATGGGAACGCTCGCGGGGCTGGCGAACAACCCCCTTTTTCCCGCCCTCCGGTCCGACCCAATGGCTCTTTCAGGGGCCTCCCGCAGAAAGCAAACTCCTTGCAGCCGCAGAAAGCAAATTCCTTGCAGCAAGGATCTTGATGGCGACTTCACGCTCAAGCGAGGTTTGCACCGCATGATAAACCGCACCCATGCCTCCCGTCGCTATCAGAGATAAAATCTGATATTTGGGAAACAGAGGCGCGAGTTCCTCAGGCAGGGGCGCGCGAAATCCGATTTCAGGTTCACTCATGACATCAAGCGCCCATGATTATACGGAGGCCGGTCACGGCCTACCGGTTTCCGCGGCGCTGTTCAAGCGGGAATAGGTGGATGCATCAAAACGCGTCACGAATTTGCGGTTCAAATTAGTCCGCGAGTGAAAAGCTCTGATCTTGAGCGGGTCGGCCGCATCATTTCGGAGTCGGTGTGAGTTCCACCTTGCGGAACTCGACCTCGGAACCTTCCGCCTGCAGGGCGATTCTGCCGGAGGTGGCTGTGCTCTTGCTGCCATGGTTCACCAGCGTGCCGTTGACCTGCACGATGACTTCATCGCCCTTGCACTCGATTTCCATGGTGTTCCATTCACCGAGCGGTTTCTCGGAGCCGTCGGTCAGGTTGATGATGCGGCGTGCGTCCTTGGCATTGCCGCCGAAAGGCTGGCCGGGATCCTTGCGGGGACGGCGTTTCTCCATGTCCGGCACCTCGATGTTCTCGCCGATGCACCAGAAGTCTCCGGCATTCTCATGCTGCATCTGGACTTCGATCGACTGGGGAAACATGTCATACAGCCGGCGCGGAGTGGAGGCGTGGACCAGCACACCGCAATTGCCGGATTCTTTCGAAAAACGGTATTCCACCACCAGCTTGTAGTTGGAAAAGACCTCCTTGGTGACGAGGTGGCCGCCGGGTTTGCCGAGGCTGACGAGCAGACCGTCACGGACGATGAAGCTCGGCGGAGTGGCGGCCCACCATGCGCCCTTGCGGGTGTCGAAGGTTATGACCCCTTCCTTGATCGGGATGTCAGTGGCTTCCGAGACTTTGTCGCGCGCCGGGACGTCAAGCGTCCACCCGTCGAGATCCTTGCCGTTGAAAAGTGAAACGGTTTCTCCGGCGATGAGCAGGGAGGGAATGAGTGCGAGGAGGCATGTGAGTTTTTGTTTCATCGGGCTATCATACGCGGCATGGGCGTGATTTTATCAACGCTGGACGGGCTGCGGGAAATTTTCCGCTCATATTCGCTCAGCGGGAATCCGGGCGGCCGCCATATTGCCGCTTCAACTTCTCGAGGACGGCGGGAACCAGTTCCTTTTTTTCCCGACTGGCGAAGGCTTCGGCGAAGGGATCTCCGGTGTCTTGCATCAGGGCCAGCAGCTCCTTGCGCATCGACTCGATCTCAGCCTGCCGCGCGGAGTCGGCGATGAGGTTAACGCGCTCGCAGCGGTCGTTGCTCATGTCATAAAATTCCTCGGGAACCCGGTGGAGATAGAATTCCGTGCGGGCCTTGATTTCCGGGTTGGATTCGGCGGCGGCGAGCATGGCCTTCCACGAGAGCCCGGCCATGTTTTCGGTGTGATATTTCTTTGTGCCGTTGCTCCACGCGTTCCAGATGTAGGAGCGGGTCTTGGTGCGCATGCAGCGCATCGGCAGCCAGTTGTTGCCGTATGCGGCGTTGTATTGCGTGAAGACGCGGTCCCAGCCGGTCATCGTTTCACCCTTGAGGGCGGGCAGGAACGTGCGGCCATCGATGTTCGGAATGGCGGGCAGCCGCGCGGCGTCGATCAGGGTGGGGGTGAAGTCGAGCGTCGAGACCATGTGATCGCGGTCCACGGCACCGGGCTTGGTCACGCCGGGCCAGCGGACGATGAGCGCGCCGCGCGAGCTGTTTTCATAACTGTTGGACTTGCCGAACGGAAATGACATGCCGTGGTCGCCGCCGTAGAAGACAACCAACGTGTTATTGGCGAAGCCTTCCTCCGCCAGCAATTTCATCACCGCGCCCACGGCATCGTCGAGCCGGCGGACGTTGGTGTAGTAGCCTGCGAGCTCGCGGCGGATTTCCGGCAGATCTTCTAGGAAACCGGGGACTTCAGTGACTTCCTCCGGTTTGATCCAGCGGCTTGGCGGTTCGCCCTCGGCGAGATCATCGGGACCTTTCATGCCGATGAACGGGCGGTGCGGGTCGTAGCAATTGATGTTGTGGAAAAACGGCTTTCCTTCCTCACGCGCCTTCCGCAGGACCATGCGCGTGGCTTCGGCCAGTTTCGACGGACGGCGGCTGATGGTGTCATCTTCCACATCGAAGCAGAATTGTTCCCACGGACGGAGGTGGTTGGCCTTGCCGAAGCGGGAGATGAGGTAGCCGGCGTCGCGCAGTTGTTGATTGAGCGTTCGCACTTCCGGTTTGACCGGAAAAAACCCCATCGAGCCGCTGCGGTGCGGGTACAGGCCGCAGAACATCGTTTGACGCACCGGCTGACAGACGGCGACGGTGGAATACGCATGTTCGAAGCGCAATCCCTCCGCGGCGAGCCGGTCCACATGCGGCGTGAGGTCCTTGATCGGCCCGCCGAAAACGGCGGTGGAATCATGGTTCATGTCATCAGACGTGAAGAAGAGAATGTTGAGCGGCTGGGCTGCGTGCAAGACAGCCAACGGCAACAACAGCGCGGCGGTGATGGAGAGCGGATGTTTCATAACATGTCAGGACCGCGCCGAAAATGGTCACTCAGGCGTGTACTGATAGATCCAGGTTTCGCTCAAGGCTCCCTTGGCATCCCTGAGATAGAGGCGGAGATCCACGGGTTCCTTGCCATCCACCAGAAGGTCGAAATTGCAGCGCCATGTATCGCCATCCACCACCGGCCGGGCGGCCGGATGCAGGATTTTTCCGCGCGATGTGCTGATCACCGGTTCCACCTTGGTTTCCCATGGCAGTTGTTCGAAACGGCCGCCCTTGAAATCGAGCACGAACTTGCGCGATGTCGTGCGGTTCTTTTCACCCGGGATGCCGCCCGCGCCGATGCGGGTGGAAACGACATGGGCCATTTCCGGAGCCGCTGGCGGCTTCGCGCCCCAGTGCAGGCGGTAAATGAAGTGCCGCTCCTGGCCGGGAGCGAACGGCTGCTCGGGATTCCAGAAGACAACGGTGTTGTCGAAGGTCTCGTCCAACCCCCATTTCCCCGCCCTCCAGTCTACGCCGCCTACTTCGCTGAAGCTACGAAGGCCAAGAAGGCTTCCTCCTTCGCTAAAGCTACGGCGGACAAGACGACAGGCAGGCCGGTCCGACCCAATGGCTCTTTCAGGGGCCTCCCGCAGAAAGCAAA
>NZ_JBIKBQ010000192.1:0-3374 GCF_058122085.1 Luteolibacter sp.
CTTCAAGATGCAACTCAAACCCGGCTTCGAGGCCGAATACCGGAGACGCCACGACGAGATCTGGCCCGAACTCTCCCGCGCTCTCACCGAGGCCGGGGTTTCCGATTACTCGATCTTTCTCGACCCGGAAACCCTGACCCTGTTCGCCGAGCAGAAACTCTGCCGACGGACACACCGCGGACACGCTGCCGCGGCACCCGCTCGTCCGCCAGTGGTGGGACCACATGGCCGACATCATGGACACCCACCCGGATCACTCGCCGGTCTGCAGCCCGCTCGCGGAGGTGTTTCACATGGACTGAAACCCCTCCGTCACGCCCTCCATTGAATCATGCCCGAACTCCCCGAAGTCGAAACCACCCGCCGCGGCATCGAGCCGCATGTCACGGGCGCGCGGATGACCGAGCTGATCATCCGGCGCCGTGATTTGCGCCAGCCGATTTCGGAGAACATCATGGAGATCGAAGGGCTGTGCGTCCTGAGTGTGACGAGGCGCTCGAAGTATCTGTTACTTGAAATCGACGACGGCTCGACGCTGCTGATCCACCTCGGCATGTCCGGCAGCTTGCGGGTGATCGATCCGACGGAGGATTGGAAAAAGCACGACCACGTCGGCATCACCCTGGGAAATGGCAAACAGCTGCGCTTCCACGACCCCCGGCGCTTCGGACTGGTGCTGCGGTTGATGGAGTCCGACCCAATGTCGCACGCCTTGCTGAAAGACCTCGGCCCGGAACCGTTGGAAGACGCGTTCACCGCGGAGCATCTCAAAGCCGCCTGCGCTAAACGCTCCGCCGCGATCAAGCTCGTCATCATGGACGCGAAAACCGTCGTCGGCGTGGGAAACATCTACGCTTCCGAGGCGTTGTTCCGCGCCGGCATCCGGCCGGATCGCCCAGCCAACAAGCTCACGAAGCCGCGTTTGGAAAAACTCGTCGCCTCCATCCGCCAGGTTCTATCCGCCTCCATCGAGGAAGGCGGCACGACCTTGCGGGACTTCCTCAACTCGGACGGCCAGCCCGGCTATTTCAAGCAGCGGCTCTTCGTTTACGACCGGAAAGGCGAGTCCTGCCGCAGTTGCGAAACGCTGGTCCGCCATGCGGTGCTCGGCCAGCGCGCGACGTATTGGTGCCCGGTCTGCCAGAAGTGATCGGGAAAAGTGTGGCTGGCGCGTCTCGCGCCAGACCGTCTTCGGAGCGTCTCGCTCCGAGTCTGATCTCTACCAACTCGGACTTGACCCGATGCCCCTTATTTTCCCGCCGCGATCAAATCCACCAAATGCCCGCCGTGCGCGGTCACCCATTTGCCCTTTTTCACCACCTTGGTGAAGCCGAGCCCGCTGGCGGCGGCCGCTTTGAAAACATCCCAGGCCTGCGTCGCGAGGATGCCGGAAACGATCAGGTCGCCGCCGGGCGCGAGCGATTTCGCGATCACCGGCCAGGCTTCGATCAGGATGGTGGAAAACAGATTGGCGAGCACGACGTCGTAGCCCTTCTTGCGCGGCTTCCATTTCAGGACGTCCTGTTCCTTCATCAGGATGTCCGGCGTGCCGTTGCGCTCGATGTTGCGGATGCCGACGGCGACGGCGAAAGGATCGTAATCGCAAGCAAATATCTCGCCGGCTCCGAGTTTCTTCGCGGCGATGGCCAGCACGCCGGTGCCGGTGCCGAGGTCGGCGACCGACCAGTCCGTGCCTTTGCGGGCGCGGGCTACGTCCACAAGCAGGCGGAGGCAGGTCGAGGTGGTCGCATGGTCGCCGGTGCCGAAGGCCATTTCCGGCGGGATCACGATGATCTCGCGCTTCGGATTCGCCTTTTTCAGCGCGGCGAGTTCCTTCGGCCGTTTTTCCGCGGTCAGCACGAAAACGTCGCGCACCTTGACGGGGCGGGGGGCTTCGACCGGCTTGTCCCACTCGGCGGCGGCCATTTTGCGGACGCTGCCGCCGAATTGCGCGACGACGGCGTCGGCTTCCTTTTGGGTGGCGCAGAAGAGCCGGACGCGGATGGATTTGCCGCCCTTGACCATCTCGATGACTAGGTTTGGATTTCCTGCGAACCGTTCCTCCCAAGCGTCCATCCACTTCGCGGCGGAGAGTTTCGACCAAACGAACATGGTTAATTGCGGAGGGGAAATGCGCTCCGGGAAAATTGGAGCGGGCGATGAGATTCGAACTCACGACATCCACCTTGGCAAGGTGGCGCTCTACCACTGAGCTACGCCCGCGTCGGAAAACGCGTCGACGGCTTTCTACATGGGGCCGGATCACGGGCAAGCCAAAATTCACAAATTTTCCATGTTCATTTTTCCGGCACTGAGTTTCCTTTGCCGCACGCATGTCCGACAAGCTCGCCGAAATTATCGCCACCAAACATCTCGAAGTCGCCGCCCTCATGCCGCGCGCCGCGCTGCTCCGCGCCGGCGCTCTCCAGCGCAACGACTTCGGCGGCTTCCGCGCCGCGATTGATCGCGGACCCGGCCGGCTCGGCGTCATCGCCGAGGTGAAAAAGGCGTCGCCCTCCGTCGGTTTGATCGATCCGGACTTCGACCCGGTCCGCCAGGCGAAGCGCTATCTGGAAGGCGGCGCGTCCTGCCTTTCGATTCTCACCGACGAGCAATATTTCCAAGGCTCGCTCGCCTATCTCTCGCAGATCTCGAAATTTTCCGACGCCCCGCTCCTCCGCAAGGACTTCATGATCCACGAGGTGCAAATCCACGAAGCCGTCGTCACCGGTGCCGACGCGATCTTGCTCATCGTCGCCGCGCTCGACGACGAAACGCTCCGCCGCCTCTACGACGAGGCTAAATCCTTCTCGCTCGATGTGCTCGTCGAGGTCCACGACCTGCGGGAAATGGAGCGCGCCCTCGAACTCGGCGCCGACCTCATCGGCGTGAACAACCGGAATTTGAAGACCTTCGCCGTCGACCTCGCGACCACCGAGCAACTCGCCGAGGAAGTCCCGGACGACGTGCTGCTCGTTTCCGAAAGCGGCATCAAGTCCGTGGAAGACGCCCGTCGCGTGCTCGACGCCGGGGCGAACGCCGTGCTGATCGGCGAAGCACTGATGCGCGCCCACGACCCGTCGCGGGAAATCGAGGCCTATCTGGCGCTGGAGAGCGTCTGACCGCCGCCTGATAACTGCTTTCCCTATCGCGGTTTCAGGCGCTTTGCGTGCATTGATAGAGCTACCTTGGGTTTTTCATTTTCGGCAGCTGTGCTGGCGGAAGAATCACGCCATCGATGGTGTTCCATGTCGTCATGGAAGTCCTTCAACGTCGATTGCCGCTTGTTTTTGCGCCCACGCCGCCAGTCGTAGTAGATTCCCATCGCGCAGCGGCGCAGGATGCCCAGCACCAGCAACCCGTTGCGGTTGCGC
>NZ_JBIKBQ010000193.1:0-3343 GCF_058122085.1 Luteolibacter sp.
TCGGGCCAGATGACAATTCGCGCTGCAGATCCATTGCCCGTTGGTCGGCATGGTTGAAGGAGAGGGTCTTCTCCAAAGCGCCGCGAGCCGCGGTCGCCTCACCGAGTCCGTGAAGCGCGAACGCTAGTAGAAGATGATTCTCCGCGTCGCGCCGTGCCTGGAGGTCCTCCTCGAAAACCAACAGGTTCGGAAGCGAGGTGGCGAAATAGTCGATCCGGGCGGTTTCCTTGAGCTTGGTTTCGGCAAAGGTCTTGAGGTCGGTAAACAGGGCGCGGGCCTCTTCCCCGCGGCCGAGTTCCCGCAGCGAAAGACCACGGAAGTAGCTCAGCAGACTGTGCGCCGTGACCGCCATTTCGGAGAAATCGCCGGCTTCCGCCGCCGCGAGCATGAAATGCTTGCGGGCTTGGTCCGTGTGTCCGAGCGCCGTCAGCGCGCGGCCGGTCCAATAGTTCACATCCGCCTTCGCCTGCAGCAAGTGATAGGCCTCGCCGAGGCTTTCCGGCGTGTCCATCGCGCCGGTGAAGTGGCGCAGCGCGGCGGCGGCATCGCCCGCCGCGAGGGCCGCGATTCCTAACCGGATGTGCGCCGTGGTGAACTGCCGGAGCACGCTTCCCTCGCCGCCTTCCCACGGGTGGAAGCGGCGGGAGCTGACGATCTCCAACGCCGCCTCCGGATATCCGGTTAGGTTGTGCAGGCCTGCCAGAGCCACCGTGCAATCATCGCGTTGCATCACGCGGCCACGGTGGTCTTCCAGAAACCGCAGGCGGTCTGCCAGCGGGTCGTTTAACTTCGAGCAAAGCTGGTCGTATTCCGAGACCAACCGTGGATCGGTGGAGTCGAGTTCCAGCGCCCGGAGATAACAGGTTCTCGCCGCATCTCCGTCCCGCCGCGCGTTCCAAACGCCGATTCCCAGATTGCGGAACACCGTCGCGAACGACGCGCCATCGGCGACAGAGCGTTCCCAACTTGCAATCGCGTCCTCGTGACGCTTGAGATCATAGAAGTAATTTCCGAGGCCGTAGGCGGCCACCGGGTCCTTGCCGGGTTGTTGCAGCGCCCATTCCAGCACGACCTGCTCGTGCAGGCGCGACGGGAAGAAATAGTCCGGCGATTGCTTCCGCGCGTCCTCCAACAGGGCGTGGTCCTGTTTCAACCACGCCAGCACGTAAGCGCTGGCCACCGCCCGCGAGAGTGGATTCGGCACCGCGGAGGGCGTCACCGGATTGGCCGAATGCAGCTCCAACAGATTCGCTGCTTCGGAGGTGAAGCCGGCGTCCGCGTAGTCGAAGGCCAGGTCCAGGACCGTCTGCGCGTCGTTGCGGCAGGTGCTCAGGAATTGCGCGGTGGAAATCCCGCCGGCAAGCGAGGACTCGTAACGGGCCCAATGATCCAATGAATCCGCTTCAAGAACCCGGCCGAGGAGGGCGGGGGATTCCGGATCGTGCTTTCGCCGCAGGATGGCCGCTAGCAAGACTTGCGCCTTGAGGTGGTTTCCATCAGCCGATAGGTTAGAAGGCAGCCGCCATCGCGGTTGAAAACCGCGGCGGACAACTCGGCCGGATTTCCCCCGGTGAATTTGAGGTCGGCATGAGTCCATGCCTCGCCCGGTTTGAGCGAGAGCGTTTGCTCAAGCAGGATCTGCTCCCCACGCTTCAGCACCAGGGTGGCGTCCTTCAGGTTTTCGGAAACACAAAGCCCGAGCTCGATGGTCCGGTCCTCGCGCACGACCATCCGCAAGGCCGCCTTCTCGGTCGCCTGCTGGACGGGGCCGATGCCCTGGATGGGCCACCAGAACTGCGAGAAGGTCTTTGTTTCATACGGCGCGAGATACGAGAAATCCGGCTGGTTATCGGTGTAAACGCCGGCCATCAGCTCGATATAGGGGCCGTTCGTGTCGGTGAGCTCGCGATCCCAGGCATGGCCAAACGCATGGTCGCCCCAAGTCCATTGTTTCTTGCCCGGCGCGATGTGGCGGTCCGCGACATAGCTTACATCCTGCGGGAAGAACGATTGGTATTGCTCGTGCACCATCGCCGCCACGTTCGCCCACCAGAGGAAGGTCTGAGTGAATGGCGTGCGGTTATACAAACGCGCCCGCAGCTCGATCAGCGAGGAACCGGGTCGCAAGCGGATGCCGTGCATGCCTTTGAGACGGTTGATCGGATCATGTTCGCTCAGCCACACCGTGCGTGCGCCGTCCTCTTCCTCTTCAATGAACACATCCGCCGGCATGAAAGTCCCGGGGCGGTGGTGCTGCGGCCAATTGAACTCGACGCCACCGGAAATCCACGGGCCGGCGAGGCCGACGAGCGCCGGTTTGATCACATGCTGGCGATAGAAGAAATCGTAGTCGTGATTCGTCTTGTCCTGACCGATGAAGATCCGCCCGCCGATTTCCGGCAGCATCACCAGCCGCACGAACTCGTTTTCCAAACGCGCGGACTGGTATGAAACCGGCTGCGGTTCGTCGAAGACCTTGTCGATGAACGGCACCGGATAGACCTTGCCGGAAGATCCCTGATAGACGCGTTTCTCGAAAAAGACCGGGTTCTTCTCCGGCGCGCCGACCGGGTACGTTGGAATGACGCGGGGTTCCAGTTTCGCGATGACGGACATGGTGGGGTAAAAGCTGAAATACTGAGATGCTGAAAAGCTAAAATAAAGATCACCAGAAGATGATGAAGAACAGGACAACGCCGAGAATCACTAGGCCGCCCGCGATCTTCACGATGGGCTCGGTGACCAGGCTGATCTCCTCGCGGACCGGAAGCGCCTTGGGCTTCGCGAGTGGTGAGAACAG
Organism: Luteolibacter sp.; assembly: GCF_058122085.1. NCBI lineage: Bacteria > Pseudomonadati > Verrucomicrobiota > Verrucomicrobiia > Verrucomicrobiales > Verrucomicrobiaceae > Luteolibacter > Luteolibacter sp. The sequence goes on from NZ_JBIKBQ010000193.1 coordinate 2,801, forward strand.
TGTCATCGCAGTCATCAGCGCGCCCACCACCAAGAAGGCGAGCAGCACTTGCAGGAGGAAATGGATGTCATGGCCCCATGGCCGTGCTTCCGACTTGGAGGTGAATTGGAATACCGCATAGGCCAGCGGACCGGTCACCAATGCCACGACGCCGGCAGCACCGGGGACTTTCGGCAGGACAAACGGCATGATGAACGCCGCCACCACGCCGGGCCAGATGTAGCCCTGGAATTGTTGGATGTATTGAAACACGCCGCCGAATTTCGGGTCGTCCAGGATCGGCGCGATCGAACATCCCGCGATGACAAATGCCAGTGTCAGCCCGCGGCCGAGCCAGACGAGTTTTTCCTGCGAGGCGTCGCGCGAAAACATGCGGCGATAGACATCCATCGTGGAGATCGTGGACGCCGAGTTCAGCAGCGAGGCCAGCGTGCTGGTGACGGCACCGGCGATGGCGGCGTAGATTAAGCCGCGCACGCCCGGAGCGATCAGCTTGGTAACCATCGTGGGGAACGCCGCGTCGGTTTTCGAACCGAGCTCAGC
>NZ_JBIKBQ010000194.1:0-3294 GCF_058122085.1 Luteolibacter sp.
GATTTGAAACGTTTGTTCAAACAGGCGATGTCGGAACATCGCCCGATCAACCAGCACCAATCGATTTTAACATTTTAACGAAAAAAAATCCTCTTCCTTTGCGAGGTGATATTCTCCAATCGCAGCAACATGTCATACGAAGACATCCGGACTTACCTGAAGGTGCTGTTGCGGCAAGCCGGGGACGATCCCCAGAAGGTGCAAATCGATGGCAATGTGATTGATCCCGGACGCATCCGGGCAGTCGAGCATTCCAAGCTTGCGGGGTTACAGGTGGCGGATGCCGTGGCGTCAGGCTTCCACTTTGCGTTGAAAGTGAACCGCTACGGTGAAACCGAAACCGGCTATCTCCCGCACCTGAAGAAGGGGATTTTCCGGCACAAGGAAGTTGCGATGGGCTACGGTCTGAAATTGTGGCCGGAGGGCCTCGATGCGCTAAAAAACAAAGCCCCCGAGGTTCTAATCCTCGAGGGCTTGTAAAATCAGATGGCCCCAAGAACCGAGGATCCCACCCATAAGGGCTGCCACTCGTGAGAGCGACCTCTACATTTCCTGCGCTTGCCGGGCGGAAGATCGCATCGGGCCCCCCGTCCGGTCAAGGCCGCAATTCCAGAGAGTAATTGAAGCATCATGCCACCATGGACCATTACCAAAGACTCATCGAGGCCGCCCGCAGCCGCCTCGCGGATCTGGAGCTGGATTACGGGGTGGAGAAGTCCAAGGTGGACTCGGTGCGTTCGCGTTTGTTCGGTGCCCTGCGTCCCTACTACCAGGAACGCGACCGGCTGCGGCTCTTGATCCAATACCGCAAGGCCTTCATCGACCGCCTGCTGGCCGGTGGCGAGGAAGCTGCCGAAAAAACTGCCGCCGACTACCAGCGTGAAGCGGCGGAGAAAGACCGGTGGGTAAAAACTGAAAAGCTGAAAACTGAAAAGCTGAAATGAAGAGGAAGATAGAGCGCTCAAAGGGAAACGGGAGCTCAACGACGACGAGACGGCGCGGCTCAAGCAACTTTGGAAGAAGCTGGTGCGGATGTTCCACCCGGACCTCCACGAGCAGGACCCGGAAAAGCGCAAGACCTACGAACGCCTCACCCAGGCCATCAACGAAGCCCGCGACGAGGAAAAAGGGCGACATCGACTTGCTGGAACACATCGCCAAAGACCCGCAGGCGTTCATCCGCCAACAAGGCTGGGCCAGCGTTTCCCTCGACGGCGATCATTCTTTATCATTCACCCGCAGCCAGCGCGACCTGTTCCACCAGTGCGGGTGAGACGTAGAGGCCAGCGGCCAGCATTCGATTAAAAACCGGTCGGCAGGCAGGTATCAACCCTCGCTTTTTGGCGAGTACCACCAAGCTGAGAGTGCCACGCATGGGAACTCCGAAAACCATTGCGCAGCGACGAGCGGCGGCATCATCCAACACCGCTTCCTGTCCGGGATTGGCCATGGCCATTGCAATCACGGCGATTTCGCCCGCGCCCAGATCCCATGCCAGCAAGTCGTTCGTGGGAGCATCGTCCCGCACCATGCATGCCGCGCCTTGTGGCGCTTCGAGCCATCGGCGTGCAGGGTCATTTGGAGATCCGGCTACCACTTCGGCGGCGACGGATTCGGGAACAAGGATGCGTCCCATTTGCAGCAACCAGTCAAGTTGCCCGGCTTTCCCGAGTAGGATCAGCGGTGAGGCATCGATGATCCAATGCTCAGTCACGGGCAAGTTCCTCGGCGAGTTCTGCGGTAGTGGTCTGCACGGCTGAGACCTGGAACCTGCCGCAACCCAACAGGAATTCCTCGCGCGAGACACCTGCAAGGGCAGCTGCCTTGGATTGGGAGATCATCCCCGCTTCAAACCATTTCAGGGCCGCTGCAAGCCGCAGTTCGCGGGCAAACTGAGGTGGCGACAGGCGCAAGGCGCTGAACGCGGATTCAGGGATGTCCATTTCGATGTGCATGTTGCAACCCTAGCGCCTTCAGGCACGGCTGTCACCGGCATTCTAGGATGATTTGCAGGCCCGGAAAAGTGAGGAGAAACAACGGTAAACCGCGTTTTGAAAAGCACGGTGCCTGCTGGCCGGTGGCGAGGAAGCTGCCGAGAAGACCGCCGCCGACTACCCGCGCGAAGCGGCGGAGAAAGACCGGTGGGTAAAAGCTGAAAACTGAGAGGCTGAGATGCTGAAATTGAAAAGGCGACCGGGGAGACATCGATTTGCTGGAACGCATCGCCAAAGACCCGCAGGCGTTCATCCGCCAACAAGGCTGGGCCAGCGTTTCCCTCGACGGGGATCACACCCTCATGGAACTCCGCTCCCTTTACGAGCATCTCCAAGCCAGAATGCTGGAACTCATTGAAACCCTCGAAACCCTACACGCCAGCCCGGATTACGAAGTCTCCCTGTTCGCCGGGAAAGACGCCGCCGTGATCGACACCATCGCCGCCGCGCAGCAGGAGGAACTGGAGAAAGAGATCGTCAGCTTGCAGGCCGAGGCCCTTGAGACTGAAAAGGAAATCGAGGAATTGGTGGGAAGCTCGCCGTTTTAGATCCGGGTGATCAAGCAGCCGGTTGCACTTCCATGTCGATGCGCTGGCCGAGTTCGATTCGGACGCGCTGCATTTCATAATGAAGCTGGAGCCGCATCCAGAAACCCTCTTCCATGCCAAAGAAGCGGGACAAGCGGAGATCGTATTCCGGCGTGCAACGGCGGCGACCGGACTTCATTTCGGAGAGGTGGGAGGCAAGAATGCCGGTGGCTTTGGCGATCTCCTTCTGGGTGGAGGGCCACTCATCAAAAGTCTCGCGAAGTGTCTCGGCAAAGGCGTTGGGAAGATGCATGGTTTTCATGGGAGGTCAGTGGTAATCGGCGATTTGGACTTGGTGGGCGTGGTTGTCTTTCCAGACAAAAATGAGAATCGCTGCAAGTGGAAATCTCAAATTGGACTCCGGCCAGTTCCCTTACTCACTCAATACCCCTGCAAGTCGAGCTGATCGCCACTGAGGATTTTCACGCGTTTTCCCATCTTCTTCTGGATCAGTTGGAAATGATCCATCTCCGCGGGGCTGATGAGTGAAATCGCGTCGCCGGGATTTTCCGCGCGGCCGGTGCGGCCGATGCGGTGGACGTAGTCCTTGGGCGAGCGGGGCAGCTCGTAGTTGATGACGCAGGGCAGGAACTCGATGTCGATGCCGCGGGCTAGCAGGTCGGTGGCGACGAGGACGCGCAGTTCGCCGGCCTTGAATTGCCGCAGGGTGTCACGCCGGGTTTGCTGGCTGAGTTTGGAGTGCACCGAGGCGG
>NZ_JBIKBQ010000195.1:0-3264 GCF_058122085.1 Luteolibacter sp.
CCGCAGCCCCAATCCCCAAACAGAGGTTCTGGCAGAAACTCGGCGGCGGCTCCTTGTCGATCTCCCTGATCCTCCACCTCTTCCTGCTCGCCGGCGGCGTGATCTGGGTGTTCCAGGTCATTCCCAAGGAAGAACCAAAGGTGGATTTCACCACCCGGTCCGGAAGTTCCCCGGCATCCGAGCTGCGGGAAACCAAACAACGCGCGCAAATGATCCAGCCCAATCCCTCGCAGATCACCGCCCGCGACGTAGCTAACGGACTGACACTTCCGGAGCCCGAGCAAGTCGTCCAGATGACCTCGCTCGGAGGAATCGGCGCAGGCTCCCTCGCGAAAGGTCCGGGCGAGGCGGGCAGCGGTTTCACCAAGGACAGCTGGCAAAACGGAGGGATGACACCCGGCGGCGGGACCGGCCCGCTCTTTCGCCTGATTCCGCCAGACATGCGCAAGCGCTGCTCGAAGGGCGACCGCCTCGCCCGCCTCAAGGAAAACGGCGGCACCCCCGCTTGCGACGAGGCCGTCGTGAAAGGCCTGCGCTGGTTGAAAGCGAACCAGAATCCCGACGGCTCCTGGGGCGGCGGCAACCGCGCGGCGATGACCGGCTTCTCCCTGCTCGCCTACTTCGGCCATTGCGAAACTCCGGCGTCCGAGGAGTTCGGCGACTCGTGCATGCGCGGCATCGTCTATCTGGTCAATCTCGGCATGAAGAACGACGGCAAAATGGCCGGCAATTTCACGGGTAACAGTTGGGTTTACGAGCACGCCATCGCCACCTACGCCTTGGGTGAGGCCGCCACCTTTTGCAAGGAGCTGAAAATGGAGATCCCCAACCTGATGGAGGTGACCGAAAAGGCCGGCCAGTTCATCATCGACAACCAGAACGAGAACGGCGGCTGGGCTTACAGTTATGTCACGACCCAAGGCGGTCACACCGACACCTCTGTCGTCGGCTGGCAACTCCAGGCTCTGAAGGCGTGCAGCCACACTCACATCAAATACAAGGGGATGGATTCCTCCGTCAAAAAAGGCCTCCAATATCTCGCCAAGTGCCAGGCCGAGAACGGCTCCTTTGGTTACACCGGCCCTGGCGGCAGAACGAGCCTTACCGGGGTGGGCGCCCTTTGCTTCCAGATGTGGGACAAGGGTAAATCCCGCGAGGCCCGCAACGGCGTCAAATTCATCAAGGAAAACTTCGAGCTGGATTGGGCCACCGCGGACTCCGATCTCTACAGCCACTATTACGCATCCCAAGCCATGATGCAGGCGGGCGGCAGCTATTGGAAGTCCTACAACGACCTCTTCCGCGACCAACTCCTCAACAACCAGAACCCGGATGGCTCGTGGAAAGCGCCCAAGTTCGATGGCCACGGCTTGAAAGGAAATGAGGTTTACCGCAACACGCTCTGCATCCTGATGCTGGAAGTTTACTACCGCTTCCTCAACTCGGGCGGCGGTGCCGGCGAGCGTCCGGGGATTTGACAGCCTGATTCTCCCGCTGGCACGCCGGGCTCGTGAGTTGCCTTGCAGGAGCGCGGGTTCCGGTCAACGCTGCGGCATGAATCGTGACGATCTGCCGCTGGACCGGCAATTGCGCCAGGAAATCCTGTTCGCCCGCGAGCGGGTCTACCGCTTCGGCGAGGCGACCCCGCTGGAGCGGTTCGATCTACCCGGACCGGGACCGGAAATCTGGGTGAAGCGCGAGGATCTATCCGCCGTGAAATCGTACAAATGGCGCGGCGCATGCAACCGGATGGCGATGCTCACTCCGGCGGAAGCCGCGCGCGGAGTGGTGACGGCTTCCGCCGGAAACCACGCGCAGGGAGTCGCTCTCGCCGCCCGCACGCTCGGCATCCGCGCGCGGATCTACATGCCGCGCTCGACGCCGAAGGTGAAACAAAACGCGGCGCGCCATCATGGCGGCGGGTTCGTGGAAATCCATCTGCGCGGCGACAGTTATGACGAGGCCGTCTCCGCCGCCCGGGAGGACGAGGCGGCGAGCGGCGCGGTGTATGTCCATGCTTATGATGATTTGAAAGTGATGGCCGGCCAGGGCACGCTGGCGGATGAAATCGTGCTGTCAGGACACGGGCCGTTCGATGCTGCCTACCTGCAAATCGGCGGCGGCGGGCTTGCAGCCGGCGTTTCCACCTGGCTGAAGACATACTGGCCGGACATCGAGATCGTCGGCGTGGAGGGCGTGGGCCAGGCGTCGATGAAGGCCGCGCTGGCCGCGGGCAAGCCGGTGGCGCTCGATGACGTGGATTTGTTCTGCGACGGCACGGCGGTTAGGAAAGCGGGCGAGCTGCCGTTTCAAATCTGCCGGCACACGCTGTCGCGAATCGAAACGGTGACGAACGCGGAAGTTAGCGACGCGATCCGCACGCTGTGGGAAGGCCTGCGCTGCATTTCCGAACCGTCCGGCGCGATGGGGCTGGCGGCGGTCTTGAAAAACCGCGAGGCGCTGGCGGGCAAGCGCATCCTGGTGGTGCTCTGCGGGGCGAACGTCGATTTCCTCCAGCTCGGACTCATCGCGCAATCGGTGGGAATGGGCAACAAGACCAGCCGCACCCTGCGCGTCCGCATCCCGGAGCGCCCCGGAACGATGCTTGAGCTGCTAGACACCTGCTTCGAGGGTGTCGACATCGCGGATTTCCAATACGGCAAGACCGACGCGCTCGAAGCGTGGCCGACGTTCACCATCCACGCGGACGATCCGGCGGTGCTGGACGCCTTGCCGGCGAAACTCGACGCGCACGGGTTCGCCTGGGAAGACCTGACGGGCGCGGTGGACATCGCCTTCCGGGCGATCCCGCTGCGCGGCGATCTTTTGCAAAACACCGCCTTCCTGCGGCTCGATTTCTACGAGCGGCCGGGCGCGCTGCACGATTTCCTCGACCGGCGGATCCGCGGCAACGCGAGCCTTTGTTATTTCAACTACCGTCAGTCCGGCGAGCGGATCGGCCGGGCCTTGATCGGCCTCGGGTTCCCCTCGTCCTATGAACGGGACGCCTTGCTGATGACCATCCCGCGCCAAGGCGAAGGCTACCGGCTCTGCGAGGCGGTGGACGAGGCGACGCGAAAAAGGCTGCTGGGGATTTAAAGACGAGCTCCTGCTCCATCACGCGGATGAAGTCCGCCTCGCCGGATGGCAGGCCGTGGAGAATTCTTTTTGCACGGGTCATCGGCGGGGTGAGGTGATGGTGGCGAAGGCGTGGCGGTTGTTGAAGCGGCGCATGTCGTCATGGAAGTCCTTCAACGTCGATTG
>NZ_JBIKBQ010000196.1:0-3209 GCF_058122085.1 Luteolibacter sp.
CCCTCAACGCCCACAACCGCATGCCCTTCGAAGGCAAGAAACGCAAGAGCCTGCCCAAACGCGAACTCCGAGCCACCCACGACTCCGACTATCTTGAACAACTCCTCTCCCTAATGTAGGGACCCTGCGGCGGCCATGCCGTTTTTGCCATTGTCTTCGTGACTCTCTCGATCCAAGGGGCGTGGTCGCCATAGGGAACCGATCCTTTGCCCGCGTAAAACCGCAGCAACTTCGCGCTGCGCTCGATGGCGAGGTCGATGGCCGGAGGCGCATCTTCACAAACCATTTTGGAGTTGTCAGCAGGCTGGGACTGAGGGTGAGATCGACGGATTTTAATTTTCGCCAGGAAACACCGCGCCGGGTTCGGTGCCGCGCCACGGTGCCATCTTGCTGTCGTCAAATAAGGCTTCATGCGAGCCAAACCGAGACGAAACAGGGCGCTTTGTTTCGGATTTCCTCTGAATCAAGCTCCAGCAATGTAACTTATGTTTAAAAAATAGCGCCCCGGGCAAGCCGGAATCCTCCGAAGTTCCTGCTTGCTTCGGGTTTTGACCGGAATACATTTTGAGCGTTCTCTCCGGTTCACGCCGGCGGGTCCATACAAACCGGGGCGCTTGCCCCATCCATAAAAAAAGATACATAAAACCATAAAACCATGAAAACTAACTACAAAATGCGTCGTGGCTTCACTCTCGTGGAGCTTCTCGTCGTTATCGTCATCATCGCGGCACTCGCCGGCCTCACCGCTCCCATGGTGATCCGCCAGCGCAATAAGGCCAATCAAACGGAAGCCGTGAGCAATGCCCGCCAAGTCGGATTCGCCATGTTCGAATTTGAAACCGAATACGGCAGTTTCCCGGATCCGGCTCTTGGTGAAACCATCAACACCAGCGTCGGAGGCGACTTGGTTGCGCCTTCCACCATTTCGTCTTCAAATGACGCGTTCACCCAGTTGCTTGCGGCAGGGATCGCCACTTCGGAGCAAATGTTTTTCTGTAAAACGGGGTATTCGACATTAAAGGGGGACAACGTTTTCACCAAAAAGGAGGATGCCCTTAAAAAGGGCGACGTAGGTTTCGGATACTTGATGGGAACCGGCAACAAGGCCTTCAGTGCGTCCGGCAACTCGGGCCGCGTCCTGATTGCCACTCCGCTCAAATATTCGGGTTCATTCACCGCGAAGCAATTTGATAAAGATGCTTATGACTCCAAGGCGGTGGTCTTGAAAATGGACAACAGCGTCACCTCCCTTCAAATCAACAAAGACGGGGAAGCCGTTCTTGGTGGTACCAAGAAGCTCTTCGATCAAGGTACCGACACTGTGTGGGGTGAAGGCGTCACACCGACCATGGTCAATCCGCTTCCTAAATAATCCATCACATTCCGCGGAATTCATCCAGCCGGGCGGTCCTTCGGGGCCGCCCGGTTTTTTTGTTGCCCGGCGGGAAATCATGGGCGAAGGGTCGCCATCCACCATGTCCGAGCCAGAAACCAAGCCATCGCGGGCATTTTTGCCATATCCCGTATCGACGCTCAGCCCGCCGATCATCCCGAACGACCTCACCTCGTTCAAATCCCGCGGCATTTCCCAAGTCGAGCGTGACCTCCAGCAGAAGCTCATCGAAATCCGCGAAACCTACCTCGCCACCATCGACCACTTCAACTGGAACAAACTCGTCTATGAGGCGGAGATCCAGTTCGAGCCAATCATCGGCGGGATCTATCACCTCTACGAGATGCGCGGGCGCAAACTGCTTTCCATGATCGGCCCGGACGAGTGGCCGCAGAAGCACCTCGCCACGGTCCGGCTCAACATGGACCGGCAGTGGAAAATCGTCGAAACCGGCTCCGGCGTGGATTCCCGCGAGCTTTTCGGCAGTGTGGAAATGTGAAGGCCGCCTATCCGCGTTTCCGCTCCAGCAGGACGAGCATCATGAAGGAGAGGAACAAATTCAGTTCCTCGCGCGCGGTCATTTCGCCGAGTTTCTCGATTTGGAAACGGCCCTCCCAGAACGCGGGCTGCTTGGTCAGCCGCATCGCCGGAGCACCGCTGCTGCGGTTTGCCAGATAGCTCGGGTGCAGGAAATAACCGCTGAACATGCCGACGATCGGGATGTCGCTGACGATTGAATCCGCCACCTTGATCCAGGCGTTTTCCTCCCGAATCGAGAAGTCCGGCGAGTTGTCGCCGGGATTGAACGTCTCGTAATGCGCCTTCCAGATCGAGCGCCAGCCGCGGCGGCCGACGCTCCCGATCGCTCCGCCGGCGGCATCCGTGGAATGGTAGCGGGCGGACCAGTCGATCATTTGGTTCGCCTTGATCTCGGCGAGGCGTGTGCCCTGCGATTTGTCCGTCCAGATTTCCACGTGTTCGCGGAATTTGAAGAGCTTCTGTTTGGTGTAGAGAATCGTGCGGCCGGTGGCGTCGGTCACCGTCGCCTGGCTGGCGAGCGCGAGCACTTTGAAGGACAGCGTAAGCGGATATTGGATGCCGTGGAGCTGGCGGGAAATGTCATCGGTCGCCGGAATCGTGGGGATGGCCGGCGGCGCATAGGGGTTCGGTGTTTCCATGGGCGGGAGGTATTTCAGATTCGGGACAAAGCCAAGTCTGGTCATACAGCTTACAAAGTTCTTGATTTGTTTTGAATTTGGCAAATATTCAAAGCATGAAGCTGACTTGTGATGCCACGATGCCAAAAACACCCGCGGATTTCCGCAAGGGCGCGGATGTCTTCAAGGCGCTGAGCAATCCCAACCGGTTGCTGATCGTCGATGCGCTCGGCCGGGGCGAACACTGCGTGGCGGATCTCACGAAGCTGGTGGGCTTGGATATTTCCACCGTGTCGAATCATTTATCGGTGCTTCGCAGCGTCGGGATCGTCGCCGACGAGCGACGAGGGACGCAGGTGTTCTACACGCTGAAGAATCCGTGCGTGCTGAACATCTTCTGCTGCCTCGATGATTTCCACGCCGACAAGATTTGATCATTTTCGCCCAATACTTTGAAACTTTCCAAAATCTAAAACCATCAAACAAATCCAAATCCTCGGAACCGGTTGCGCCAAGTGCAACAACCTCACCGCCGTCGCTGAAGCCGCCGCCAAATCAACCGGCGAGCCCTACACGCTCGAAAAAATCACTGACATCCGCCAGATCATGAGCTTCGGCGTGATGACCACTCCGGCGTTGGTGATCGACGGAAAAGTGAT
>NZ_JBIKBQ010000197.1:0-3044 GCF_058122085.1 Luteolibacter sp.
ATGCCGTCAGCGTCGGCGAGGCGATGCTCGCGCTCAAGCTCATCCGCGAGTGGTTAGTCCGCGAGCCCGGACGCCGCTTCGTGCTCGCCACCGGCACCGCCACCGGCCACGCCGTCGCCACCGAGGCCGCCATTCCCGGCCTGCGCGTCACCTATGCGCCGCTGGATTTCCCGTCGATGATCCGCCGCTATCTGAATCGCTTCGAGCCATCCCAGATCGTCCTCATCGAAGCCGAGGTCTGGCCGCACTTGTTGCTAACATGTGAGCGCCGGGACATTCCCGTTCGCCTTGTCAACGCCCGCATGTCGCCGCGCTCGGCCCGCCGGTTCGTGAAATTCGCCGGGTGGCTGCGCCCGATCTATCGGCTGCTCGACGCCGTCGCGATCCAGGAAGCCGAGGACGCCGCGATCTGGCAGACGCTCGGTATCGCCCGGGAAAAGATCCACCATACCGGCAGCCTGAAATTCGATCCCGCCAGCGGCGCACGCCCGAACCGCCGCCCGGAATTCCAGGAAATGCTCGACGCCTTCGGACCTAACCGTCCCGTCGTGCTGGCAGCCAGCACGCATGCGGGCGAGGACGCGTTCATCGCGGCGGCGATCCGCGAGGCGAATCCGGAGGCGCTCCCCGTCCTCGTGCCACGGCATGCCGAACGCCGGTCGGAGGTGACGGCGGATTTGGAAAAGGCGGGATTTCTCGTGAGATTGAGATCCACTGACCTCGCGGCGACCGGTGATCGCCGCCACGTTTTCGTCATCGACTCCACCGGCGAGCTCGGCGACTGGACCGCGCACGCGGACGTGGTCATCATCGGGAAAAGTTTTCTAGCCACCGGCGGACAGAATCCCTGCGAGGCCATCCTCGCGGGAAAGCCGGTGATCTTCGGACCGCACATGGAAAACTTCCAACCGCTCGCCAGCCGCCTCATCGCCCGCGGCGGCTGCATTTCAGCCAGCGGTCCGGACGAACTCGCGCGCGCCGTCACCGCCGCGCTCGATCCGGAAAAAGCGCGGTCGATGACTCGCAACGCCACCGGCCTGCTGGCTCCCCACGAGGGCGCGACCCGGCGGATTCTGGCGCTTTTGACGGCTTGAATTGCCCCGATATTTTGATGCAAGCGGGGTTTGTCATTTTCAAAAGTGCCCCTAGACTGCGCCGCGTGAGTGATTCTGATAAAGACCCCTTGAGCAGCCTACTGTCCAGCTTTGCCCTCGGACCCGCATGGGCGCGTGCCGCCGGCGACAAGTCGGAGCAAAAACCAAAAAGCTATTCCGGAGGCGAAGACCGCCCGCCGCGCCGCGATGATCGCGACCGTGCGCCGAGAGCCGGCGGTGGAGCATCGCGCGATCGCGACGGTGGTGAACGCCGCCCGTTTCAAGGCCGCGGACGGGACCAGGGAGATCGCCGCGAGGCCCCGCCCCGGATCGAGGAAGCGCGTCCGGAAGAAGGAGTGCGCGTGACCATCGCGCCCGATCCGCAAGCCGTCCATCTCATCGGCAAGGAAGTCCATCAGGTCGCCCGCGTCTATCCGCTTTTCGATGTCGCCAAGATCCTGCTCGCGGAAAAAGCCCGCTGCCGGGCGGTTTTCGAAGCCCCCGAGCCCCACGCCCCGCTCATCCGCGGCAAGCTCGAGGAATCCGTTTTCCTAACCCGCGAGGAGGCGGTCCGCCACCTTTGGAACTCGGATCTCAGAAATGAACTGATCGAGGAGGAAACCATCGAGGTCGATCCGCCGACCGGCAACTTCCAGGCGATCGCCCGCTGCGGCATTTCCGGCGAGTGGCTGGGCCCGGTCAATTTCCACTCCTATCAGACCAACCTGCGCCGCCTGCACCGCGAGTGCTTTGGGCGGATGCCCTTCGAGGTTTACGCCGCGAAAGTCCGCACCGAGCGCGGCGATGAAGCCGTCAACGCGTGGCTGGAAACGATGAAGCAGAAAACCCGCTGGCGGATCAAGGACGAGGGCGACGAAGCCTGGATCGAGGATCGCGGCGAAGCCGAGCGCGCCCTGGGAACCCGCTGCTTCGACAAAGCCTTCGAGGAAGTCCGCACCGCCGACGTCTCCGGCGCCATCCCGGCCAAGAACCTCTCCCCTTCGCTGCTCATCTCGCTGAAAATCGCGGGCACCCACGCCCGCAACCATCCCGCGATTTTGATCCCGGCAGTGTGCCGCGCAGTCGAGGCCGAGCACCTTCCCGTTTTCAAGCGCCAAGGCAAACTCCACACCGGCCCCGCCCGTCCGCACCCGCTGCCTCTCAACCAGGTGCTCGCCGAGCGCCCCGCCCAGATGGTCGCCTTTATCCGCGAGAACAAGCCCGCCAAACTCGAAGGACTCTGGAATTCCGTCCTGCCCGAAGGCAGCACCGCCCCGCCCGCCGAATACGCGGCCGACCTTTTCTGGCTGCTCCATCAAGGCCACATCCTGCTCTACACCGACGATACTCTCGCCGTCCAGGAAGCCCGCGAGACAGGTGCCGCCGTAGCCGGTGAAGAACCGAAAAAGGCCAAGAAGAAAAAAAAGAAGTCCAAGAAAGCGAAACCCGCCGGCGAAGCCGCCGCAACCGAAGAATCGCCCGCAGCCACCGGGGTGGAAACGCCAACGGAAGCCCTAGCGGAAGCCACCTTGCCGCCTATCGCCGAGGCCCCCGATGTCGAGGCCGTCCCGGCCGCGGAACCCGCTCCCGAGCAGGAATTCCCGATCACCGCCCCTGCCGAAGAATCGGTTTCCGTAGAGACTGAAGAGGAACACCCTCATCCTTTCAGCGATTAAATTCCGCGAATTCAAATTTCGTGGAGGTTTCCACCTTCCGAGGGTTGACGTCCTTCGTCCGCTATGGTTCAACCCTCTCGACCTGCTTCACGGAACGGTGGCTGAGTGGTCGAAAGCACTCCCTTGCTAAGGGAACGTACGGGTAACCGTACCGAGGGTTCGAATCCCTCCCGTTCCGCCAGCCCAAGCCATTTATAGAAAAGGCTCATCGCGTAAACCTCGCGGGATTAAGTTAGGTCGCGCGGTTTTTCAAACGCGCTCAATCACAAGCGAT
>NZ_JBIKBQ010000198.1:0-2971 GCF_058122085.1 Luteolibacter sp.
CGTCAAGATCGTCGGTCGCTATCACTATGCCGGCAGCGACGACCCAGGCTCACTCGTTGCAACCATGGGCGCCTCGGCCGACCCCTTCTTCGACAGCTCGCCGTTCTTCATCGGCGATGAATACCATTCCTTCTACCTCGGCGCGAACGCCCACTTCTATCAGGATCGCCTGGTATGGATGAACGGATTGGAAAACATCATTCTCAAAGACGAGGCCGGCGCCGGCTTCAATGCCGAAGCATGGATCTGGCACACCGGCGTGAAGGCGTCGTTCTAGCATCCAGCGGCCTCGCCACCGGAAGCTTCTTATGACAAGCGCGCCGCTAGCAGCTCGCGTTGGAAGATGAGTTCCTTCGGCAGGTCGTCGTAGAGTTCGATGAAGAGTTCTCCCTGGCTGACGAGCTCCGCCTTCCATTCCGCGCGGTTGAAGGCCATGACCTTGTCGTAGCTTTCGCGGGTGAAGTCTTCGAGACCGTCGATGTTGAAATCCTCGAACGCCGGAGTCCAACCGATCTGTGTCTCGTAACCGGCGGCGGCGCCGTGGCAGCGTTTCACGATCCACTCGAGGACGCGCATGTTCTCACCGTAGCCGGGCCACAGGAACTTCCCGTCGTCGTCCTTGCGGAACCAGTTGACGTGGAAGAAGCGCGGAAGGCTGGTCAGGTAGCGGCGCATTTCCAGCCAGTGGCCGAAGTAGGAGCCCATGTTATAACCGCAGAACGGCAGCATGGCCATCGGGTCGCGGCGGACCTTGCCGATCGTGCCGGCCGCGGCGGCGGTCATTTCCGAACCCATGGTGGCTCCCACGTAAACGCCGTGGCTCCAGTTGAATGCCTGATAGACAAGCGGCATGGTCGTCGGGCGGCGGCCGCCGAAGACGATGCCGTCGATCGGCACGCCGTCCGGATTCTGCCACTCGGGGTCGATGGTCGGGCACTGCACGGCGGGGGCGGTGAAGCGCGCGTTGGCATGCGCCGCGCTGCGGCCGCAGTCCGGCGTCCAGTCCTTGCCGGTCCAGTCGATGAGGTGCGCGGGCTTGGTCGGCGACATGCCTTCCCACCACACGTCGCCGTCGTCGGTTAGTCCGACGTTGGTGAAGATTGTGTTTTCCTTCATCGACTCCATGGCGATGGGATTGGTCTCGTAAGCGGTGCCGGGAGCCACGCCGAAGAAGCCGGTCTCCGGATTGATCGCGTGGAGCTTGCCGTCCGCGTGAGGCCACAGCCAGGCGATGTCGTCGCCGACGATGGAGGTCTTCCAGCCGGCGTCCTGATAGGATTTCGGCGGGATGAGCATGGCGAGGTTGGTCTTGCCACAGGCGGACGGGAAGGCGCAGGTGAGATAGGTCTTGGTGCCGTCCGGCGCGTGGACGCCGACGATGAGCATGTGCTCGGCCATCCACTGGTGCTCGCGGGCGATGTTGGAGGCGATGCGCAGGGCGAGGCATTTCTTCCCTAGCAGGGCGTTGCCGCCGTAGCCCGAGCCGAAGGACATGATCTCGCGGGTCTCGGGGAAATGGACGATGTACTTGTCATCGCTGCAGGGCCAGCTGGAGTCGGCTTGGCCCGGCTCCAGCGGCGAGCCGACGGAGTGGAGGCAGGGGATGAACTGGCCGTGGCCGTCGCGCTTTTTCGTGATCGTGCCGTTAGCTTCTTCTTCGAGACGCTTCAGGACGTGCGAACCCATGTGGCACATGATCCGCATGTTGACGACCACGTAGGGGCTGTCGGAAATTTCCACGCCGATCTTGGCGAGCGGCGAGTCGAGCGGGCCCATGCAGAACGGGATGACATACATCGTCCGGCCTTTCATCGAGCCTTTGAATTTCTCATTCAACTTCGCACGCATCTCGGCGGGGTCGGCCCAGTGGTTGGTGGGGCCCGCCTCGTCGCGGCGCTTCGAGCAGATGTAGGTGCGGTCTTCCACGCGGGCGACGTCGGACGGGGTCGAGCGGGCGAGGAACGAGTTGGGGCGCTTGGCTGGGTTGAGGCGGGTGAAGGTGCCTTTTTCCACCATCAGTGTGGTCAGCCGGTCCCATTCGGCTTGCGAGCCGTCGCACCACTCGACGGAATCGGGTGTGCAGAGGGCGGTTATTTCAGCGACCCATTTTTGCAAGGGGAGGTGGGATGTTTCAATTGATTTACTCATAGCAAACACACTAGAGAGGGAAACCCACCCGTTGGCAATCCCATGCGGAGAATGGCGCGGAATTTCTCAAGAAACGCGCAGGGTCGTTCCGGTTTCAGTCAGTCAGATAGAGACATGTTCGCGGCAGCGCGTGGAAAGCAGGACGCACTCGACCCGCGCGGCGGGGTAGGCCCGCTCCATCACTTCACGATAGGCCTGCATCTGGCCGGAATACCTTTCGACGAGCTCCTTGATGTCATCCAGCCCGTCGGTTTTGAAATCAACCACCTGCACGCGGTTCACCACGCCGGAAGCGTCGCGGTGGAGGTGAAGCCGGTCGATCACCCCGCTGAGCCATTTGCCGTCAAGCACCGCGTCCACCGCTTGTTCGCGAAACAGCTCCACCGATTGTCCGCCGCGCTCGAAAAGCTTCCTCAAGACCGGAACTTTCAGCAAATCGGCCACCAGCCGCCCGGCGTCGCTCGCGGGCAGATCCGGGGTCGCTTCGTCCACCCAGCCGACTTGCTCGAAGGCGACGTGGACCTCGCTGCCGAACTTCATTCCGCTCGCGGAATGAGTCGCCGTGGCGGCCGTCTTTTTCTTCGCGCCGCTTGGTGTTGTTCGTTCGCGGCGGGTCACGCCGGCGGCAAGCGAGGGCATCGCGGCGGCGTCCTGCGGGATTTCTGACAGGGAAATGCTTTCCACCCAGTCCGCCGCTCCCGATTGATAGACCACGCCGGGCTCGCCCGTCGAGGCGACCGATCTCGCCAGCCAGTTCGCCAGCGACGGCTTGTCCGGCTCCTGGGATTTCGCGGGCGGTTCCAGCAGGACATAGAGCCCGCGC
>NZ_JBIKBQ010000199.1:0-2960 GCF_058122085.1 Luteolibacter sp.
GCCTTGAACTCGCCTTTCGCCGTGTAATGCAGCAGATAATCACTGCCATAACCATCTGCGACGTAGATATCACCGTTGGCCGGATTGACTGCCGTTTCGGTCGGGCAAAAACGCTTCTCCCCTTCATATTTGCCAGAAGCTTCGGGCCAACCCAAAGTCATCAGTTCTTTGCCGGTCATATCCAGTTTGACCACGATGCGTCGCTTGGTATCGGTCACCCAGAGAAACTCCTCACCGTTTTCTTCGGAAAGGTTCAGTCCGTGGATACCCGGATAGGTTGTTCCGAACGTGCGCACCACTTTTCCGTCCGGGGAAAATTGAATCAGGTTGTTCGCCGTCTCAGTGGTGCAAAGAATCTGGTTTCCGGACTTCAAGCGCGCGAATTCATGACAATCCGCAACGGCCACCGGGCTGGCATCACGCTTGAAACCCCATTCCTTATCTAAACGGAACTTGAAATCTCCCTGCCCAAGAATCTCGGGATTCTCATCTGCAGCATGGGCAATGCCGAAACCAAGCGGTGAAAATGCTGCGGCGGCAGCCAAAGTGCTACCCATGAAACGACGACGATTGATATGTGGTGAGGACATGTCAGCAGGCTTGATAAATTTTCATGATGAGTCAACCCACAAGCTGGGCGACAATCTCCTGAATCTGCTGCTAGGAATTTGCTTTCTGCGGGAGGCTCCTGAAAGAGCCATTGGGTCGGACCGGAGGGCGGGGAAAAGGGGGTTGCGGGGGAAAGGGGGCGGAAGAGGTGTTTCTGTGTGTCAGTGGGCGGAGTTTCGGTAAGAAAAATCCCCAGTCCACGCCGGTAAACGGCTGACTCGGGAGATTTCACGGCGGTTTTCATTCGCCGCGAGCGTAGCTCTCCAAACCGCTGTGCCAGATTTATTTTGGCGGCGGTTTTTCGGCGAGTCTGTCCGGATCTTCAGGTGTATTCGAGAACCAGGGTGCTGCCGTCGTCGAGTTGGATTTCCTCGGGTTCCCATGTGGGACTTTGGTCGAATCCGTCGGGATCTGGATTTGAAGGATTCAGGGGACGATTGAAACAGTCGAGATCGGGCTCTTCGTCGGGGATCCATTCCTTGATCGCCTGCCAAGGTGGTTCGATGGGCTCCATGGTGTGGATATCGAAGGGCGGAGGCGGCGGGCGCGGGAGTGTGACGTCGCTCTGCGTGGGCCTCGCAGTCGGCGTCATGTCTCTGGTAGCGATGGTGCGGAAGTGGCGG
The DNA here is from genome assembly GCF_058122085.1 of Luteolibacter sp. Lineage (NCBI taxonomy): Bacteria > Pseudomonadati > Verrucomicrobiota > Verrucomicrobiia > Verrucomicrobiales > Verrucomicrobiaceae > Luteolibacter > Luteolibacter sp. The sequence continues at coordinate 1,233 of NZ_JBIKBQ010000199.1, forward strand.
GGGGGCTGAGCGCGTGCAATAAAAACCCCGGATGGTTCGCACCGTCCGGGGTTTCTTTGTATTCAGGAATCAGGATCGGGCATCCACCTGGTAGTGCTTCTTCAGTGCGGCTAGCACGGCGTTAAATTCGTAAAGGTAGAATCGGTCGCTGATCTGGAGATAGGGGATCTTCCGCTTCCGCGCCCATTCGTCGATCGTGCGGGGACTGACGGACAGGCGCGCGGCGAGTTCCTTCTTTTTGATCAGGGTGGGCTGGACGGCAGTTGCCTCGTGAATTGGATTGCAGGTGTTGGCCGTCTGAACGGGGCTTGTGGCGATGGTTGCTTTCATAACGCACTGTTGGTGGTGTCAACGCATGGGTTGTCCTGACGGCAAGACAAGTGCCTCAACCGCTCCCTGATTGACGGTTTCAGCCCGGGTGGTTGCCAGCCTTCCGGGGGATGGATCGACCACCACGCCTTCGTCGCCTCTTCGTCCACGATTTCCCGGTAGTGGCGGAAGATCATTTTCGGAGAGTTGCCAGCCTCCAGAGAGGTCCGAGCCACGTCGCCGGTCTCCGCGACCCGATAGCTGATGAACGAATGTCTGAGGGCATTCTGACGCCATCCGCCGGGGATCTTGGCTTTCACAGCAGTATCTCCTAAGGCACCGGAGGCGTCGGTGATCGTCAGGATAGGACCCGTCTCGCCGCGCCACGGGGCAAGCCATGCCTTCAAGTTGTCCGATAGCGGAACCAACCTGCGTGCCGCCGTCTTGGCCTTTTTCCCCGCGATTTCGATGTGACCGCGATCCCACTTGATGTCTTGCCATTCGAGACGGGCGACCTCGGCTGATCGGATGCCGGCGAATCCACCGATGGCGACGAGCGGCAGGATGCGGGCGTGGGCGGTGAGCAGGAGACTCTCCATTTCTTCAGGAGTGAAAATCTGGATCTCGGTTTCCGGCTCCTTGAACGATTCGGTTTGCTCCGCAGTCGTCTTGCGGTCGGGATGCAGGTATCCCTGCTTTTTGGCGAACCCGAACATGGTGACGATGTTGCGGCGGATTCCGTTCTTGCTGACCGGACCGAGCTTCTTGAGTCCATCGAGGAACCGGTTGATGTCGGCCACCGTGACGTCTGCGATGTTTCCAGATACGGCGTCCGTGAACCGCTTCAAGCTGGCCGTCGCGTTCCGGACATAGATGGCGCTCACGCCTTTCCGCTTGAGGGACACGGAGAACTCAGCGGCGGCTTGGACATTGCTGCGAGTAGGATACAGGTCAGCGCGGTTTGCCGCGTAGAACCGGACGGCGTCCGAAAGCAGGACGTTTCCTGCAGTGCGCCGGGCGCTCGCCCATTCCTCGATGGCAGCCGCCAGCGTCATTCCGAACTCGGTGGCGGTGCGCTCGCAGTGGCGAAGAATGTCGAGGTCACGGCGGGTCGCCTCGCAGGTATCGGTGAAACCATTGATGAGCCGAACGGTCACCTGCTGGGCGATCATCCTGGCCTCGTCCATGCAGGATAAGCAGCGGGTCCGCCGTCTGCCGTCCTCCTTCCATGCGAGGGTGAACTGCTCGTATCCATCCTTTCGGTTGATCGTGTAAATCCGGACCTTGGTCGGAGGAAGAGGATTTTTTTTCGTTAAAATGTTAAAATCGATTGGTGCTGGTTGATCGGGCGATGTTCCGACATCGCCTGTTTGAACAAACGTTTCAAATCAACCAACACCATGAGTAAACAGACAGGGA
>NZ_JBIKBQ010000200.1:0-2861 GCF_058122085.1 Luteolibacter sp.
GTAAAGCGCTTTGCTCACCTCATTGGCTCCTCATGGTCATCGGCGGACGCATTCCGCCGCTCCTTGGGGCTCTTCGCCTTGTTTTTTCGCAACCACGGCCCCAATCCTTAAAGGCATTGCCCTAAAGGGTTGAACTACATGCAAGATCCCCCTGTTTTCAAACACTGCAGATCTTCACGCCCTCGCGGAGGCTGACGAGAGGATCGCTGGCCAACGGGATGAACTCCTGGCCGACGTGGCCGGTGTAGCCCGTGTCGGCGATGGCGCGCATGATGGCGGGATAGAAAAGCTCCTGCGTGGCGTCGATTTCATTCCGCCCGGGGCAGCCGCCGGTGTGGTAGTGGGTGAACCAGCGGTGGTTCTCACGGATGGTGCGGATGACGTCGCCCTCCATGACCTGCATGTGATAGATATCGTAGAGCAGGCCGAAGTTCTGGCTGCCGAGCGTCTCGCAAAGCTTCACTCCCCAGCCGCTGCGGTCGCACTGATAGTCCGGGTGGTCGATCTTGCTGTTGAGCAGCTCCATGACGAGCGTGAGGCCAAGTTCTTCGGCGAGCGGGAGCAGGCGGCTGAGGCCGGTGGCGCAGTTTTGGATGCCTTCCTCGTCCGAAATGCCCTCGCGGTTGCCGGAGAAAACGATGACGTTCTTCGCTCCGGCGGCGGCGGCGGCGCGCAGGTGCGGCTGGTAGATTTCCACGAGCGTGTCGTGGTGTGCGAGGCGGTTGAAGGCTTTTTCGATGCGGCCGACTTCGGTGCCATCGGCCATTTTCCCAACGGGGAAGCTCATCATCGCGCAGCTGAGGCCGTGTTTTTCCAAGACCGGGATGTCGTCGGGCATGACGAGCTCGATGGAGGAAATGCCGATGTCTTTGGCGGCGATGCAGAGGTCTTCGAGCGGGATTTCGCCGTAACACCAGCGGCAGGCGGAGTGATTGATGCGACTCATTTCAGGAAATCGGGATTAAGGCGCTCGCGGAGATCTGGCGTCCAGAGGCGGGCGACGATCGTTTCCTGGACGGCTTCCATGGTGGCGCGCTCGGCGGCCACCTCGTCTTCGTGGCCGGCGAGGTGGAGGAGGCCGTGGACCATGTAACGGAGAATTTCGCGGGCGAGCGGCTCGTCGTATTCGGCGGCCTGGCGCTCGGCGACTTCGGCGCCGATGACAATCTCGCCGTGATGGAAGGTGATCACGTCGGTGGGTCCCTCGATGTCCATGAAATCGCGGTGGACTTGGTCGCTGGTGGCGTCGTCCACGATGGCGATTTCCAGCGTGGCGAGATGAAACAGCGGGGAGTCCTCCTCGGCGGCGTTTTCCAAGGCGAGCCGGGCGGCTTCGTGGGCGACGCTTTCGAGCGCGGTGAGCCAGCTTTCCGGGATTTCGGTGGCTTCTTGGTTGTTGCCGATGATGACTTCTAACGACATGGCGGTGCGGGGTTGGTAGGTCAGGCGCGCTTGGGCATGGGGATGACGCGGCCGCCCTGGGTGGCGTCGCTGGCCAAGCGCTTTGTGGCAGAGGAAGCATCGTCCTTCGGATAGTCGATGCGGCTATGAAGCATGCTGCGGAGAGTGCCGGTGAAGCTTTCCTTGACGATGGCGAGGTCGCGGAGAGTGAGCGGGCAGTCGTTGAGTTGGCCGTCGTTGATCTTGGCGTTGACGAGGTCATCGACCATCGCGCGGATTTTCGCGGGGGTGGGCTTTTTGAGAGAACGGGAGGCGCTCTCGACGGTGTCGGCGAGGCAAATGATGCCGCTCTCGCGCGAGCTCGGACGGGGGCCGGGGTAGCGGAAATTCTTCTCATCCACGGCGGGCAGATCCTCGGGATTTTCGAGTCGGCGATCGACTTTTTCCATCTCGGCCTTCTTCTGCTCCTGAGCGCGGCGGTAGAAATAATAGACCAGCGAGTCGCCGTGGTGCTCTTGGATGACGTCGATGATCCGGGGGTTGAGCTTGTGCTTCACGGCCAGATCGATGCCGTCCTTGACGTGGGCGATGATGATCAGGGAACTCATCGTGGGGGTGAGCGCGTCGTGAGGATTTTCCCCGCCATCGTGCTGGTTTTCGATGAAATAGCCGGGCTTCTTGAGTTTTCCCACGTCGTGGAAATAGGAACAAACGCGGCACATCGGGGCGTTGGCACCGATTTTTTCGGCGGCGGCTTCCGACAAGGCGGCGACGACGAGGCTGTGGTGGAAGGTGCCGGGCGCTTCGAGCTGCATCTGGCGGAGCAGCTTGTGATTCAAATCGCTGAGTTCCAGCCAGCTGATGTCGGTGGTGAGTTGGAAAGTGCCTTCAAACAGCGGAAGCAGTCCGCTGATGAGCAGCGCGGTCACGACGGCGGTGCCGAAAGCAGTCGCGCTGCCGGAGCCGAGAAGTTGCAGGTGACTCATGGAGTCCGGCCCGAAAATCGCGGGGACGTCCAAGCGCCCGAGCACCATGCCGATGACCAACGTGACCGCCCCGACGTAGATGCCCGCTTGCAGGAGTTGGAGCCGCTTGCGGACTTGATAGGCGAGCAAGACGCTGGTCATGCCGCAGACCAGACTGAGGATCATGTAAGGCAGAACCTCGCCTTGGGGAACGAGCAGGCACCCGATCAAGGTGACATAGACGACGGAAAACGAAGCGACCGCGCGGCCGAGCAGCACGCCGTGGAGCATCGGAGCGAGGGCGAAAGGCACGGCGAAAAACCGGAAGATTTCCGGGATCGAACCGACCTCCACCAAGCCCATCACCGCGCGGACCATCAGCATGTGGCCAACCAGTCCGCCGAGCACGAGGACGACGCGGCTATTGCGGCGGCAGCGGTCCTGCAAGCTGACTTGGAACATCACGATGGCCGTGAGGGCGATGATGAATCCGTA
>NZ_JBIKBQ010000201.1:0-2835 GCF_058122085.1 Luteolibacter sp.
GGTCCACCCGGTGGTGACGAAATCCCGTGACCCGGCAGCCGCCATGTCGGCACTCGAAACCAGCCAGCGCCGGAAACGGCTTGTTTTCTCGCTGCCGTAGCCGGGAGCGCCGTTCGGATTGAAATCCCACCATGATTCCCAAACCCCGGTGGTGTTGGGTTTGGCGACTGCCGCCGCCGATGTCGCAAGGATCTCGGAGCTGGCGGTGACTGCGCGGTCCGGCCCCAAGTGTTTCTGCAAATCGCCCAAAGCCAGCATCAGCACCAGCCGAGCGTTGGCACGGGCCTCCGCCATCGCACTTTCCTGGCTTGAGGCGCGCAGCGAGATGCTCGAAAGCGTCAACAACCCGACGGCAATGATCGTCAGCAGAATCATCAGCGAGAGCGTGACGACCAGGGCAAATCCTCTGGATTGCGGGCAAGGGAGTTGGGGGTTCATGATTGCGCTGTGCCAAGCGTGCTCAGCTGAAACACAAAATACCCGGAACTGGCGGAGAAGGCTGGAAAATTATTTTCTATTTTTTTGAAAACTGGCGCATTTTGTAGAGTAGTTTTGGCCGCCCCATGAATCCGTTCCGCCGCCTCACGGACGGCGGACGCTGCCGCGGCCTCCAGGAGGATGGGGAAGCAGGGGCTGGTGTGGCCCGCCCAGCAGGCTGCATCTTATGGAGAACCCCTTTCGAGGAAACGCTCGCCGGCATCCATGAGGGCAACTTCGCCCGCTATCGCATCCGCCCATCCGAATTTGAAGAGTGGCAAGCCGCATGGAACTTGGGAATCACTGACGGGAATCACGGTTAGGACACTGTGCTCAAGGTGGTGGATTCAGCCCTGCTTTCCACCTGGCCGTCGCCGCACGATCCTGATTGATCGCGAACTGCTCGACAAATCAGGCAAAGGATAAGTTTTTTGGTTCGATGATGGCTTTTTTTGGGAAATAAAGATATTCTGCTTGGAATATCGAGCAGTTTCGGAAATAATTTCCCCTCGACATTTGTTTTAAGTCCATTCCATCCCGATTCGCCTGAAAAATCATGCAGAATGCACAATTGGCCTCCTTGATTGGCTGGCACCGCCGCCGGGCGGGGCTGAGCCAGATTGAGCTTGCCCGCCATGCCGGGGTTAGCCGCTATGTGGTGCAGGATTTGGAGGCCGGAGCGGGGCGGACCACATGGGCACGGATGGAGCCAGTCCTACGAGCCCTGAATATCCAACTACTGCCGCAGGGTCCGCTGGTTGATGCATGGCGTGCGGAAACGAAGGAGATGGGATCATGAATTCGCAGCGCAAGGCCATCATCCTCCAGCATGGAATTCCGGCCGGCCATCTGGCCGAGGTTTCCACGGGTGGCTGGAGTTTCACCTACCTGCCAGACTATGCCGGTCCGCCGGTGTCGCTGGCGCTGCCGGTGCGGGAGGAGCCATGGCGATTCGGGGATTTCCCCCCGTTTCTGGAGGGCTTGTTGCCAGAGGGGCCGCAATTGGAGGCGATCCTGCGAAAGCACAAGATCGACCGCGGCGATTGCTTCCGGCAGTTGATGATCGTGGGGCAGGATGTCGTGGGCTCGCTCACGGTTGAGGCATGGCCTGCGGAGGAGGGAGGCATGGCGTGAAGATCTGCCCGATCACCCTGGAACCCGTGGAGGGAGACGGGCTCTATTCGCGGTCCGGTTTGCGGGCCGTGCATCCGCGTTTGGAAAACCTCCTGCCGCTGCATCTGACCCAGGAGGAACAACTCCGCGAAGCGCGGCTGCGGGCGGACAAGATGTCGATCCAAGGGGTGCAGCCCAAGCTTTGCGCCGTGCTCAAACCGAAGGATGGCCGTTTCGAGATCGTGGATCGGGGTGGGCGGTTCATTCTCAAGCCCAACCCGCCGCCATTTGAAGAGGTGCCCGCCAACGAGTCCCTGACCATGACACTGGCGGAGATCGCGGGTCTCGAAGTGCCCCCTCATGGCCTGGTTCCAGCCAGCGACGGATCATGGGTGTATTTCATCCGGCGCTTTGACCGGGTGGGGAGAAACAAACGGCTGCACCAGGAGGACTTCGCGCAACTCACCGGGGCCGGGCGCGAAACCAAATACAACAGCTCGCTGGAGCAGGCGGCGAAAGTGGTGGAAGCCCACTGCACGTTTCCCGCCATTGAGAAGGCGAAACTCGCACGGCTGGTGCTGTTCTGTTTTCTAACCGGCAACGAGGACATGCACCTGAAGAACTTCTCGCTGGTGGTCAGGGATGGAGTCGTTCGCCTGTCGCCCGCCTACGATTTGCTAAATACCACACTGGTCCTGGGCAATGCGTCCGAGGAATGCGCACTGCCGCTGCGCGGCAGAAAACGCAAACTCACCCGCAACGACTGGGTGGACTATTTCTGCCGTGAACGGCTCGGGTTGCTCCCAGCCGTTCTTGATCCAATCCTCCACACGCTGGACGCTGCCCGGAATGCGTGGGCCCGCAAAATCGAAAACTCTTACCTATCCGCAGCCGCAAAGGCCGGCTATCTGGATATTTTGGCGGAACGACGCTCGCGGTTGTTCGGTTGAAGCTGACGACAAGGCTTGGGACAAAAGGCTAAGGGTGTGCCCCCTTTTGCAAAGTCCGCGCTCCCAGAGTGCCCCGAAAGTGCGGAGCCGCCGACCCTCCAGTCGGCAGCCAGATCTTTTCATTTCACACCCTTCCTTGTCTTGACTACATGTATTCAAGACTATACAAGGAAGAGGATTTTTTTTCGTTAAAATGTTAAAATCGATTGGTGCTGGTTGATCGGGCGATGTTCCGACATCGCCTGTTTGAACAAACGTTTCAAATCAACCAACACCATGAGTAAACAGACAGGGA
>NZ_JBIKBQ010000202.1:0-2716 GCF_058122085.1 Luteolibacter sp.
CAAGTCAAGCTTGCCCAGTGTGGATTGCCCCGCATCCGGCAGTTCGTCGAGATTGAAGCTGTAGACCCGGAAGACATCGCGGAAGGATTTCCGCAGTTCCCCGATATGCTTCAGGTAATCTTCAACCTCCGGGGATTTGGCAGACCAGAACACGACGACATACGCATGGCCCATCGCGTCGATGGGGAAATTCAGGGCGACGCCGTCGGCGCGGGTGTAGGTACCCGCGAAAAAGACATCCATGCTGCTGATGCTGAGATTCTGTCGGCGCCACTCGATCATGGCGGGATCACCGCCAAAGCGCTCGCCCAGGGCATTGGTGATCTGCTTCTGCAGATCGGGGGCATCGAGTTTCCCGGCGATTTGAGAGGCGATCATGAGGCTTTTGGCTTCAGCTGGCGTGCCGCGGTAGCGCGTGATCAACTCCTGAAGCGCGCGGGCTCGCTCGTTGATGTCCGCATCCTTGAGCGAGAGGGCGTTTTCCGAGAGCAACAGGTCGGCCTCGAGACGGAGCTGGGCATGTTCGTCGGGGGCCTTGGCGAGCTTGGTGCAGGTCTCCAGGAGCGCCTCGCGGTTCGGAGCCGAATTCTCCATGCCGAACAGGCGCTTGCGGCTATCCAACATGATGCCCAGAACCTGCCAGCGGTTCGGGGCTGCCGGGGTGCCCTCCAACAGGGCCTCGCCGTCGCGGGCGATGTTCTTGTAAGCGCGGCGCTTGCCGGCCGATGTGGTGGCCGTGCCCGCTTCGGCCAAGTCCTTCTGCAGGGCGGCAATCCTGGCTTCCGGGATGCCAGCCGGCGGTACGGCAGGTTCCTGGCCATGGCAGAGGAGCGGCCAGACAAGAAACAAGGCCAGGCATGCGCAACGGAAGATGCTGAAGGCATCATGGTTAATAGCCCAGGATTTCAATCCTGGGTTACCATCGATCCGGAAAACGCGTCCTGAAAGGACGCCGGAAACGCCCGATTCAATCCCATACATATCGTTCGTCATATTCAATGTTGTAGAGGTTCAAAAACCTTCGGTATTCCTCCTGGAATGTGACCTTCTTGTGATGCTCGGCTTGGTTCTGAATATAGGCGACCACCTGGTCGGTGTCTTTTGGGCTTACGCTGAACCAACCGTATCCGGCCTGCCATTTGAAGTGCCCCGGGATGATGTTGTTGCTATTGATCCAGCTTGAGGAACCTCCCTTCAATTCCTTCACGAAGTTAGAGTCAGCGACTGTCTTGGTGACAGGCGGGACATCACCGAGCGCGGCGACCCGCTTGGTGAATTCGGCCTTCTTCCCCTCATCCACCTTGGGTTCCAGGGCCTTGATCGCTTCCTTTAGATCAGCCAGCATCTTGCTGTAATGTGCCTCGAGTTGCGTCCCTGCGGGGGTCAGGCTGCCCGGCGGAGGGCTCTCTGCGGCAAAGACCGATGCCGATAGGGCGAGGGCCGCCATGATCGATACACTCTAGATGATGTCGTGTTTTTTCATTTTTGCGTCTCCATTGGGTGTTTCTTCAACCATTCTTTCAATCTCTCGTGGGTCGATTTATAGATGCTCGGAGCATCCGGTTTGACTGGCTCTGCGGCGAGCTTGCGCATTTGAGCCGCCTCGTCGCTGCGGCCGAGCTTGTCGAGAATCCCGGCCTTGGTGGTCCATAGTTCCACCAGAATATCATCCGGGAGCACGACCGTGACCGTGGCAGCCATCTCTCGCCACTTGACGGTATCCCTGTCGCCGCGTTGGCCCCGGAAGTAGCGCAGTTTCCGGGCGTCGATCGCCATCTCGATGGACTCGAGCGCGGCTTTCCAGTCCTGCATGCCGATGTAGGCCAGCGCCTGGCCATGATGTTGCGGAGACCGCCAGCGGAAGCCATCGGTGTCCCAGGGAAAATAGGGGCCGCCGAAGACGCGGGCAGCCTCCTTGAAATCGCCCTTTTCCAAGGCCTTGCACGCATGCTCCAAGGCCTTGCACGCATGCTCCACCTCGCACTTCTCGATCTGCTCCTTCATGGTAAAGCGTTGCGCGTATAAAGTCATCTCACCGGCCTTGCGTTCGTGCCCCCTCGCATCCCACGCGATGGTGCCGTCACGGCGGAGCAGGAAGACATTCGGGATGCGATCCGCCGACAGGATCCCGAGCCGCCGCACCATCGGATTGGTGAGCCCGCCGGGCACCATCGCCGCCCGGCACGTCCATCCCTCCACTTTCATCATGGCCTCGACCTTGGCCGGGTCGTCGCAGAGAAAGGCGGCGACGACGTCGAGGTCCTTGTTGACATGGCGCTCGGCCAGTTCGAGGGCATCGGCCATGACGGCGTATCGTTTGCAAGGCTTGCCATTGCCATCGAGTTGCGGTTCCGTCTCGATCACCGCGGGCGGCTCGACAAACACCAGCAGCGTCAATTTTCCGTTGGTGTCATCAGGAACCCGGAGCGTCCTGCCGTCGAGAGTCTTGAGTTCCATCACCGGCAGCGGAACATCCGGTGGCATGATGTATTGGGGCGGGCCCTGAGTATAGATATAGGAGGTGTAGTTCGCCTTCAGCAGGGCGTACCTGTGGAAACGGTCGCGCAGGAACGATGTGAACGACCAGAGCGCAGGATTGCCGTCGTATCCGGCTGCCGGGAACTTGTCGCGGTAAAGTTCGTGCAGGTCCCTAGCTTGGGCATCCACGGCGAGGATCGCCGCCGCGGCACAGGCTGATGCCGGGGCCTTCGCGCCT
>NZ_JBIKBQ010000203.1:0-2667 GCF_058122085.1 Luteolibacter sp.
GCGAGAACGACATCCAGAACTGCGCGCGCTGGATCGTGGGAATGTGTTTCACCAGCGATTCGAGCTCCTCGTGATACATCCTGTAAATTTCGTAGGTTCCCACGCCGTCCGGGCAGGTGAACGCCTGGTGCTTGGACATCGGCGCGGTTTCGACGAACCCGCCGTTTTCGAAATGCCGGCACTCGGCGGTGACCTCGCGGATGTTGATTTCCGGGTTGAAATTGGTGGCGAAGGCCTTGCCGTGCTGGCCGCCGTTCACGTCGATGATGTCGAGCGTGTGGATTTCGTCGAAATGGTGTTTCAGCGCCCAAGCGGTGTAAACATTGGTCACGCCCGGATCGAAGCCGGAGCCGAGCAGCGCGCAGAGGCCGGCTTTTTCAAATTTTTCCTGATACGCCCACTGCCACGAGTATTCGAATTTCGCGACATCGAGCGGCTCGTAATTGGCCGTGTCCATGTAGTCGCAGCCGGCGAGCAGGCAGGCGTCCATGAGATTGAGGTCCTGGTAAGGGAGGGCGACGTTGATGAGCAGCTTGGCCCCGGTCTTGCGGATGAGCGCGGCGGTTTCCTCGGCGTTGTCGGCGTCCACCTTGGCGGTGGCGATGGTGCGGCCGGTGCGCTTTTTCACCTCGGCGGCGATCGCGTCGCACTTCGAGAGCGTCCGCGAGGCGAGGGTGATTTCCCCGAAAACCTCGGGAACCATGGCGCATTTGTGGGCGACGACGCTGCCGACCCCGCCGGCTCCGATGATAAGGACTTTGTTCATGATCGAGAAAAAGAGGCGCAAAGCTTGGGAAATCCGGGGCCGCTGGCAAGAAATTCCCCGTGACCTTTGGCAATCCTGCGCGAATTTTCCGACAAGTTTAAGTTGGCATGGCGTTTTCATCCCTGAAAGGCTAACGCCAGACGCAAAATCACACTCTTCATGAATATCCACAATCCAGTTCTCAATTCCCGCCGCCGCTCCGGTTTCACCCTGCTTGAAATGGTCATCGTGCTTGGCATCATCGCCATGATCCTCGGTGGTGCGATCTTCGCCATGCGCGGCATCGGCGACGCCGCGAAACTCCGCCAGGTGGAATCCGACTTCAAAAGCTTCGAGAGCGCGCTCGCGATGTACAAACTGAACGCCGGCTCGTTCCCGACCACCCAGCAAGGCCTGAAAGCCCTCCAAGACAAGCCATCCAGCACGCCGGTGCCACGCCGCTGGGTGCAAGTGATGAGCAAGCTCCCGCCTGATCCGTGGGGCGCGGAATACGGTTACCGCTTCCCGGGCAAGAAGCGCGCCAATGATTTTGAAATGTTCAGCAAAGGCCCGGACGGTCAGGAAGGCACTCCCGATGATCTCAGCAGTCAGGACGACTAAGCCGCAGCGGGGCTTCACGCTGATCGAAATCGTCATGGTCCTCGCCATCGCGGCCATCGTCATGGGCGGCGCGGTCGGGCTGATGATTTACTCGTCCGACGAGCGGATGTTGCGAAACACCTCCGGCGAAATCGAGCTGATGGCCAAGCGCGCCCGCACCATCGCGATTCTCAACCAGACGCCTTACGCCCTCGAATTCCGCGAAGGCGTCGTCCGGCTCCTGCCGCTGGCGCAGGCTGGATTGAGTGAAAAGAAAAACCGCCGCAACGAGCCCGAACCGGCAGTCGCAACCTCAGAGGAAAACCGCCAGCTCAACCTCGAAGGCGGGACGGAGGTCCTCATCCGCCGCTGGAACTCCGACAAATGGCTGCCCACCGTCAAACAGACCGTCCACGTCTGGCGCTTCGATCCCGACGGGCTTTGCGAGCCGATTTCCGTCCGCCTCGCGCTCGACAAAAGCTGGTCGGAAGATATCTACCACCCGCTCACCGCCACCATTCGCGACAGCCAACTCGAAGCCCGATGACCCGCCCACTCCATCCCGGCAAACGCGGATTTCTTCTCCTTGAGATGATTCTCGCGCTGGCGGTATTTGGCATCGCCGCCACCGGTTTCGCGGTCGCGCTGCATCGGATGGCCGCGGTCGCCGGACTCGCCCAGAGCGAACTCCGGATCACCCGCATTCTGGAAAGCGCGCTCGACGAGACGCTTTCCCTGCCGGTTCTTGAAGAGGGGACTGTCAACACCAGCGTCGGCGACACCGGCATCGAACTCGACACCACGGTCAAGCTCATCGAGGACCTCCAAAACGAGGACGGCCAGCCGCTTCAGGAAATGTATCTCATCACCGTCGAAGCCAAGTGGTTCTCCAACGGCCAGTGGCAAAACCGCAGCGTCGACACCTGGCGCTACGGCCGCATGTACCAGCCATGATCACCTCCCCCGTCAGTCCCCGACGCCGCGGCTTCACGCTGCTTGAACTCGTCATCGCGATGGGCTTGCTGGCGATCCTCGTCGGCATGGTTTTCACCACCGCGCGCACCTCGCTGGCATTGGGAAACACCATCGTGGAAACCCAAAACGAGGAAATGCTTCACCAGGCGTTTTTCGAGTTGCTCAACCAGCGCTTCACCTCCCTCCCCGGCAACACCCGCTTCGATCTCAAAGTGCAGGATTCCGGCTCCCACTACATTTCCGACCTCACGCTCCAAAACGTCCCGCTCAGTTTCACCTGGGGCGGCCAGACCCGCATCGCCAAGGCCGTCCAGCTCAGCACCGTGAAACGCCGCAGCGGCTACCTC
>NZ_JBIKBQ010000204.1:0-2642 GCF_058122085.1 Luteolibacter sp.
GCGGCCTTCATCCCAAAAGCAATTTCCAAGCATTCCGCTTGCCGCACGTATTGCACGGGTGAGTTGAGGGTTGATAGGAAGAATCGAATCCGCCACTCTTCCTCATTCCATCAACTCTCAACCACCCACTTCCTCCCCGTGAGCCCTATCACCATCGCCGCCATCAAAGAACAAGCCGGGGAAATCCCCATCCACGCCGCGATCCATGCCCAGCTCCAGTCCCGCAACGCCCGCACCACCAAGGGCGGGAAACCCTATCTGGAACTCGTTTTCGCCGACGCCACGGGCCATTTCTCCCTGAAAATCTGGTCGGACTCGCCGATCTACGACGCCGCGGAGAATCTCGCCGACAACACCATCGTCCGCCTCGAAGGCGAGTGGACGCAGAACCAATACGGCGTCAATCCGAACCACCTCGCCTGGCATCACCTCGATGACACCGCGATCGCCAACTTCCTCGCCGGCGATCCCGCCACCCGCGAAAAACAGGAGCGCGACTACGCCGACATCCAGCGCTTCTGCGACTCCCTCAGCGACCCCCGCCTGCGCGGGCTTTGCGCGAATTTCCTCACGCAAATGGGCGACCGCTTTCGCCGCACGGCCGCCGCGAAAAAGAACCACCACGCCCGCCGCGGCGGCCTCGTCGAGCACGTCGCCCAGATGATGCGCTCCGCCGCCGCGCTGTGCCCGGTTTACCCCGAGCTCAACCGCGACCTGATCCTCACCGGCGTGCTCTTCCACGACTGCGGGAAACTCTGGGAGAACTCCTACCCGGAAGACGGCTTCGGCCAGATCCACAGCATCCACGGCGAAATGTTAGGCCACATCCCGCTCGGCATCGAGCTGGTCAACAAGCTCTGGAACGACCTCCTCGCCAGCCCGGATGCGGAGGAATGGAAGTCGCTCAAGCCGTCCACCGAGATGACCCGCCTGCACCTGCTGCACCTCATCGGCAGCCACCACGGGCAGTTTGAATTCGGCTCGCCCGTGCTGCCGCGCACGCCGGAAGCCTTCGCCCTTCACTACATCGACAACCTCGACGCGAAGATGGAAATGCTCCGCGACGCCTACTCGCAAGCGACTGAGATCGCCCCCGGCATTTACGACCGAGTCTTTCCGCTGCCGACGAATCTGGTGCGCCCGCTGGCAAATTTCATCCCGCCGCCACCTGCGTCGCAAGTTGCTGTTTCAGAGGAGGAAGATGAACCCGCTGACCAACCTTGAGATAAGTTTCCGTCGCGGGCTGTGGCAACCGCTTCGTGGCAGTGGACTCAAAGCCTTCCCGCCACGCCATCCTCAAAAGCCTTCACGAGGCCATTGATCCACTCCTTGTTCTTCTCGCTGTCATCCTCTTTCGTCCAGCGGATAAACGTCGCCTGAAGCCACACCAGCAGGCTCTTCGTGACATACGGGAGCGGAAACACCCAGCCGTCGAATTCGATGAAATCCTTCGTCACCACCGCTTGCTTCGGGATCGGGAGAATCGGTAAATCGTCGGCGGAAAGGATCCACACCCCATCCGGACTCCGCCCACACGGCGGTGCGGTGTGTCTGTCGAAATGCCTGCGGTCAAATGGGGGTTCAAATTTCATGATTGTAGCAGCGTGTCTGTGACCGTCGTGAATTTCAGGATTGTAGCGGCGCGTCTATGACCGCCGCACTTTGCCTCTCAGTCCCGGAAATGCCTTGGCTGTGCGCGATGTTCTCCATTTCAGCTTCTCAGCTTTTCAGCGTTTCAGCTTTTATGTCGAGGTGTCTTCTTCCGAGTTCGATCTCCCGCACGATGATCAGCATCCAGAGGTAGAATCCGAAATACAAGAGTCGCTGGGCCAGGCTCACGAGGTTGGGCTGCCATATCCGAATGAGCAGGCCCGTCATGATCCAGAGCAACACCACCCATTGCGCCCGCGACCAGTATTTGCGATCAGGTCCGCGTCGCTCCCACAGAAACATGGCTCCTATCATGGAGAGTAGAATCTGGAGTTGCGCCAAATAGATTCCCTGACGGTGAAGCCAGTAGGCCCGCAGACTGGCGTCATACTTCGGAACCTCCATGCGGTTGAGTTCTGCCACCGCCTTGAAATCGAGGTCTCCCCCGTTGCTGCGATATGCGCCACCGCGAACAGCACGGGGATGAGCATCAAGACCCACTTGCAGATGAGCGACAGCAGGCCATCCAATTGCCTGCCAAGCACGTCGATTCGATGGCGAATGATGAGATGAAGATTGGAATCCGGAAGAGCGGTGTGGGTGGTGGTGCGGTTCATGGTCAGGTTGCGAACGAAACCAAACTGCCACGATCCGTCGCAGCCGGGAATCGCCGAGATCCCATGTCACATGACTGCGCGGTCATAAACCGGCGAGTTGCCCCCCTCCCCGAGTGATGTAGGATTTACAGCATGACGCGCACCCAGATCCAACTCCCGGACGAGCTTTACCAGCGGGCCAAGGCCTTCGCCGCGCAACGGGAGCTTTCCCTCGCCGGGGTCACCCGCCGTGGCTTGGAGTTGTTTCTCGACCGCTTCCCAAGCACTGAGCCAGCAAGCGGTGCTTGGACGCTTCCTCGCGTCGATGCGGGCGGCATCAAGGTGCCCTTGGAAACCCTTCGCGACATCGCCGCCGATGAAGAAAGCACTCGCAGT
>NZ_JBIKBQ010000205.1:0-11814 GCF_058122085.1 Luteolibacter sp.
AGGTCAGAGGTCAGAGGTCAGAGGTCGGAGGTCGGAGGTCGGAGGTCGGAGGTCGGAGGTCGGAGGTCAGAGGTCAGAGGTCAGAGGTCAGAGGTCAGAGGTCAGAGGTCAGAGGTCAGAGGTCAGAGGTCAGAGGTCAGAGGTCAGAGGTCGGAGGTCGGAGGTCGGAGGTCGGAGGTAGCGCGCTACCGCCGGGAGCGCAGTCAAAGGGATGAGAAACGGAAGCCAAGAAGAGTCGAGACGTCCTCACGTGGGCAGAGTTTTCGCGTTCCTTTGGCATGCTGCCCCGGCGGAGCAGCGCCACCTTTTATTCAAACGGGCGGTAACGGACCCCGGTGAGTGGGGTGATGATTTCAGGATCGGGGTTTCCGTGAACCAGGCCCACGAGGCTGTCACTGCGAAATGGCAGGTGGATGCCGAGGGTTTCCGCGGATTTCAGCGCGATCATCGCAAGACGCCAGTGGACCGGGAGGTAATGGCGGGTGAGATTTTCCCTTCGGGCAATGATTGTCAGGATTTCCGACAGGCCCAACGGATCGGGATGCATGACCGAGAGAACGGCCCCGGCCGGGAACGATTCCTCCGATGCGACATGAGAGACGAGACTTGAGAGGTCCTTCTCGTGGACCAGATACTGAGGAAGCTTTCCCGGCCCGGACAGGGTTGGGATGATGGGGGACTTTGCGACCAGTGTTTCCAACGTGCCCATGACACCGCCGGTTTGATGCCCCCAGACCAATCCGGGGCGGATGACTGCGGCTCCGAGGCTCAGCGCGTGTTTTTCAATTTCGAGTTTGGCTCTTCCGTAGCGCGACCGACACCCGTTGAAGGCGCTCATCGAGCTGATGAAGAGTAATCGGCCAACTCCCGCCGCCTTGGCAGCGTCGAATAACGCGAGGCCGGGTTTGACGTTGCGATCAAGTGTCTCGTTCCAGTTGCGGGGAGTGAAATCGCAGGCGGCGTGAATCAGGGCGTCCACACCGGTCCAGGGCAGTTGGGACGGGTCATCGCCAAGGGCGTAGGAGTGCCACGGTTCCGGGCAGGCTCGGCGGCTGAGGGAGAGGACTTCGTGACCATGGGTGCGAAGGCGGTCCGCGATGCGGCTGCCGACATATCCTGATGCTCCG
The DNA here is from genome assembly GCF_058122085.1 of Luteolibacter sp. NCBI lineage: Bacteria > Pseudomonadati > Verrucomicrobiota > Verrucomicrobiia > Verrucomicrobiales > Verrucomicrobiaceae > Luteolibacter > Luteolibacter sp. Next base: position 1,128 of record NZ_JBIKBQ010000205.1, read on the forward strand.
GTGAGCGCGACTCTCATGGTTAGGCCAGATCGGCGGCGGCGGTTGCGATGCGGTGGGAGTTCGCCATTGTGGTAAAGGTGATGGAAGTGGCCGGAACGCTTGGCAGCACCGAGGAATCGACGATATGAACGCGCGGATGGCCGTGCAATCTGCCGAGCGCGTCCGTCTCAAGTTCACCGGGGTGCTCGCGCATGGGAAAGGAGCCGCCGCTGTGGTAGCCGCTGCCCGGATTGGGAACGCGCAGGCCGGGCAACAGGGGGATCGCCCGCAGTCGGAGAGTCGACTTCAGCAGCTTCCACCCGAGCTTGAGCACCGTTGCCAAGGCGCGCGGGGACGGGCGAATCCGCGAATCCAGATAGACGTTGCCGTCGGGTTTCTTTTTCAGGGTCAACTCGATGGAGCCGGATTCAGAGGAGTGGATGAATCCTTGGGCGACCAACAACCGGCCGAGAAAATGGCGGCGGAAAAAGGAAATCCGCAGCGGCCAGCGCAGGAAGGTCCGCTCAAGCTCATGGTGAAGAAAACCACTGTAGCCGTAAATCTGCATGTGGACCAGATGGCGGCTCACTTTCGCGTCATCCACTTCGATAAAAGCCTGGGCGGCGGTGTGCATGCGCTCGTTTTCCACGCCATGGGTCACTCCAAAGCGAAGCAGGGGATAGATGAAATACTGGCTGTCGATGAGTCGGACGGTCCGGTCGAAGGCCCCAAGCGAGCGGAGAACGATCATGGCGGTGGGAAGGACGCCGGTTCCGAGCAACACCCGTTTCGCGCGGATGGAGAAGGGCTGTTGGGTGGAGGGGCTCACTCCCCGGATGACGACCGCCCCATCCACCGATTCAAAGGTTTCAACGAGATGGTCGGGGTGATAGGTGATGCTGCCGCGGTCGGCCAGTTGGTCGATGGTTTGGGAGGACGAGTAGATCACCCCATAAGGACAGCCGGACAGGCATAGCGCGCAGTAGGTGCAGCCACTTTCCGGTTCCGGAGCCTTGGCCCGGATGGCAAGGCGGCTGCGACCAAACCGGATACCGGTCTTGCTGAGGGATGATTGGTTTTTCTCCAGGTCGGCAAGCAGCGAAAAGCCCTGATTGGAGGGTTGAAGTGGATTGTCCTGGCTCGAGTAGGTCGGTAGGATTTCCTCCAAACCGTCCTTGATTCCCGTGCCGGGGACAAACCGCATCACCGCCTCGTAATGTGGCACGAGATCCCCGAGGGTGATCGGCCAGTCCGCGATGTCCTCCTGCCGGTTGGACAGGAGCGAGGAGCCCCAAATGTTGCTGAGCCCGCCTTTGGCGAGTGAGTGGTTGAATCCCTCGCGTTCATTCCACCGGATGTCAAGATCCGGGAAACTCGATCCGAAACTGTAGGATGAACCATAAGAAAGCTTCGAGTGAACCGTGTCTTTGGTCGTCTGTCGGCTGCCGACAATCAGATTCACATCTCCACTTGTCCAGGATTCGGGTTGATGGCGGGACATTCGGTCCAGCACTTCAAGGCGATCCGACTCCAGGGTTCTGCCCGCGTCCAATATCGTCACGTGGTGTCCGCGTTCGACAAGGGCGTGGGCGGCGGCGGTCCCGGCGGGACCGGATCCGATCACCAGCCAATCAACGAACTCGGGCAGTGGCGGCTTGTGCAACGGGTCGTGGGAAAAGGGTTTTGGAAACCGTAAGCGGCCAGGGGAATGGCTTCAACCTGGATTTCCGGGCCTGTCATCAGTCGGTTTCAAGCCCGCTTGCGGACCCTGATGTGCCAGTGGAGCGCGCAGAGCGGACGGAACGGCGTGAGTAGCCATTCCATGCCGCGCAGCAAAGGAACCATGAAACGGGGAATCAGGTTCTTTTTCGTGACCCCGCCGGAAATCAGATAGGTGAACCACGGGGTGAATGCGAACTCCTCGATGATCAGGTCGGGGAATAGTTTTTCAAAGCGGCCCCGGTCGCGTACGAAGACCATCCATGACAAGGCCTGGTTGGAGTCCATCATGGAGTCCTGTTGGCCGAAGCTCCAGTCCACGCGCGAATCCTCGTAGGGTTCGGGGTGGAAACGGTCGAAGAAAAACCGGGCGAACGGAGTGTGGGCCACCTCGATCATGGTGATCACTCCGCCGGGAAGCAGGGTGCGGTCAGCTTCGGAGAAGAACTTTTCAAGATCCGGAACGTGATGGAGCACGTGCGTCAGCGCAATGGCCTGGATGGATTGATCTGGAAAAGGGAGTTCGCAGGCGTCGATGACCTGGTCCGCGACATCCGGCACGACGTCGGAGGTGATGAATGCGGGTTCGACCTCATCGAGGCAACTGCCGCCGCTTCCAAGTTCGAGAAGGATGCCACCAAACGGGGCGGAACGCACGTCGGCCAGGATTCGCGAATACCAGTCGTCATAACAACCTTTGAGTAGCGGGCGCTCGCGGATGATTTCCTTCTGGCGGGAGAAAAATTCCGGAGAGCCGACCCGAAGGTCTGCGAGCGAGGGTTCAGCGAGGAGGCCAGGCATGGTTTTTGGGGAGTGAATTACCGAATTGGCGGAATCGAGGCGGTGTCTGGTTGCCGGATTTTTACCAGGTGCCATTTCGTGGGTCCGCGGGTGGCGCGCAGGGCGAGATCCATGGTTTCGACGATTTCCGCATCGAAGCGCTTGAGCCATTCGTCCATCGTGATGTTCTGATGGACTGCTAGAATGTATTCGCTCACCAGCACGTGTTCGACACCTTTGTCCCGCAGTGATCGGGTGGTATCCGCGCGGGTGACATGAATGATGCGGCGAGATCCGAAGGGCTTCCAAAGCGAAGTTTCAGGGTCGTCGAAGGTGAGCAGGCCGAGTGTTTTCAAGTCCGGCGGAAGGATTTCCTTGATGGGAGAGAACCCGTCGGCTCTCGCACCATAGACCGAATACACCGTCCAAATCCGCTTGAGTGTGGGGGAAGTGGCGGTGTCGGCGTGGATCGCCCGGAGCAGGGTTTGTGCCGGCCACAAGGGGCGGGGAGGGGTCACCATCACCAACAGGGCTGCGAGGACGAATCCCAAATAGGCCAGCCACCGCCACCAGGTTTTTCGGACCAGTTCGCCCGCCCGGTGCAGACGCAGGACAGGCACCACCAGGAAGAGGTAAAGCGGTGCCAGATAACGCGCCGGACAGCCGAGGCCGGACTGGGTGAAGAAATAAAGCACCACCAGCCATGCGCCGATGATGACGAAATTGGCGGGTGTGGCGAGGGGATGCGTAAATCCGGTCCGGTGGGGTGGGCGCAGCCGATGCCTTCCTAACAAAATTGCGGCCAGCAGCAAGCTGACGCCGAAACCAAGACCGGCTCCTTCCTCCATTTGGATTTCCGGTAGGGTGAACGGGATGCCACCTCCTTCGAAATGCATGCGAAGCGTGTCCACCCATTCGCCGGGAATCACGTCGGCGAGCCATCGTTTCCAGGCGCCGGCGATCGGGAAAAAAGTGGGGCTGAAGTTCTGGAGCGTGATCATCGCCCCATTGACGCCGAGGTGGAGAAGCGGCTCGCCGGTGGCCATTTGGACCGGCTCGACGGCCAGCCCTTTCCAATCCCCGCAGTATTTGAGGTTGAGTAGGGAAGTGGGCACCAGGGAGACTGAGAGAGCCAGCAGCCCGACAAGGAATGTGGGAATCGGTCGCCGGAGCAGGGTGAGGGTTGTTGGAATCATCGCGAGGCCCCACGGCAGGAGAATCAAAAGATTGAAGCCCTTGGAGGCGGTCATTAGGGCGGCGGCGAGGATGGTAAGCCAAGCGGATGGAGCGGAGCGCTCGCGGGCGGCCCGCAAGGCGTAGTCCATGGCGGCAAAAGCCAATGTCGCGCCGTAAAGATCGTTCCCGATGCTGCCAGCCTGGAGAACATAACAATAACCACATGGCAGGATCCACATCCAGTGCCATGCCACTTTCCTGCGGACGCCAAGGCCTGTTAGTACGCGGAACGACAGCCCGGGAAGGAGAAGAAAGGAGACGGCGTTGATCAGGAAGAAAAGATGGTCCGTCCGGGTAAAAAGGATCAGGGGTGCCGTGAGCCACTCGAACCCACTGCCGCGCGTGTTGAGCCGATGGAAATCGGTGTGGATCCAGTGCCACTGGCTTTCGGCAAGCCAATGCAGGACCCGCGGTGTGCGATAGGCGAGCGCGTCGTAGTTGGCTGGCGGGTGCAGGATGCCGCCTGCGACGGCGAGCACCGCCACTACCGCGAACGCAAGCGGGAAGGCCCGCTTGAAGCGTCGCGCGCGAAAACCGGTCCGGAGCCGGGGGCTTTTTTCCCACCACCACCACCAACCTGCCGCCGCGCCGGACAAAGTCAGAACAGCCGCGTAGCCTGCGAGATTCAACTGGCCGACTGCTGACAGCAACCATCCGGTCGCATTCAGCAGGGTACACAAGATCACCCAGACGGCAACCGGTGTGAGTGAGGGGCGTTGAGCAGGGTTCATGGGCCAATGGGTTTATACCGGACCGTCGCAGGATCTATCGATCGCTCCAATGGAGCAACTGCAGCGCGTGATTGAAGCGTTGTCCCGCGGCCAGACCATCAAGAATCACGGCCACCGAAAAACTCAGCATCGAAAGAATGGACAACCCGGTGGCAAGGATCGCCAGCGGGATATGCAGGATTTTACCCGTGTGGACATACTCCATGACCGGATACGCGCCGGCAAGAAGCGCCGATAAGGCGAAGAGTAAAGAACAGAGACTGAAGAACAGCATCGGCCGGTATTTGACGAAAATCGAGAAGATGGTTTTGAGAACCAGCATCCCATCCGTCAGGGTATTGAGCTTGGAAAATGAGCCTTCCGGGCGGTCGCGGTAGTCGGTGGGCAGCTCGATGATGGAATAGCCTTTGTCGAGGGCGTGAATGCTCATCTCGGTTTCAAGCTCGAAGCCATCCGAGAGAATCGGATAGTTCTTCACGAAGCGCTTGGTCATGATGCGGTAGCCGGTGAGGATGTCCTCGAGCGAGCCGTTGAAAAGCGAGTTGATCAGCTTGCGGACCAGGTTGTTGCCGAAGTCGTGGAGCGGGCGCTTGTTCTCGCGGCTGTAAACGCCGGAGTCGTGGCGGTTGCCGCAGACGATATCGGCACGGCCGTCCAGCACCGGGGCGAGCAAAGCCGGGAGGTCGCTCGCGGGGTAGGTCATGTCCGCATCCACCATCACGTAAATGTCAGCATCGACCTCCATGAAGGCCTTGCGCACGGCGGCGGCCTTGCCCTTGCGGGATTCTTCCATCAGGCGGCCCTTGCAGCCGAGTTCCCGATAGGCGGCGCGCGCCAGTTCGTTGGTGCGGTCTTTGGAGGCGTTGTCGATGACGTAGATTTCCGCCTCCGGACACACGCTGAAGAAATCCTTCATCGTGTCCACGATGGTCAGTTCCTCGTTGTAGGCGGGAAGGATGATGGCGATGGTTTGTGTCATAGGGGCAGAGCGATTTTGGATTTTGGATGTTGGATGGAAGAGATGCTTCGCAGCGGCAGCGAATTGGAAAATCAGGTAGGGCGAGGCCGCCCGGCACTACCTTCCGCCGCATGGCGGTCTGAATGCCTGTCTGAACCGCCGAGACGCAAAGGTCGCCAAGGGACGCGGAGAAGAGGGATTTTGAATGGGAGAGGAATTGTAGCGTCGCTCTGTGAGCGTCGATGCATGTGGGAAGAGGTTTCCGTCCGAGACACCGCAACACCGGTTGACTGAAACACCGGCTAGCCGCCACCGCAATGTGCAGGGATTTCCCGCAGAAAGTCAGGGTTTCCAATGCTGGCCGGAGAATCGGACCGGCTTGGGTGGGTGGGGGAGTTGGGCGAGATGGCTGATGAGGCGCAGGTAGGCCGCGATGGGCAGAATGGGGGGGCGCTGGTGAGGAAGCGGCACGCTGCGGGCCAGTGCGAGGAATGCCGGTTTTTCTTCTTCAGTGAGCCTTGCCATAAGCGTGTGAGAACTCCTCAAGTTTATCATTGAGATCGAAGAGAGACAGATAGTCTGCAATCAATTCCCAATCGATGGGGATCGCGCAATCCCCGGCGTGACGAAGCATCTGGAAGATGTCCGCCCAATCGCGACTTTGGCGCGAGGGGTCGTTGACAAGAGCCTGGATCTTCAGGCCGATCAGACCGGTGATCGCCGCCACGAGCCGTAACGTCGTTCATCGGGCTGGGCTTTCGCGTTCCTTTGGCATGCTGCGGTGCAGCGCCACCTGCGCGGGGTCCCTTTTCTTTTCTTCCCGATCTGCCGAAACACCGGACTCTTGGTTCCAGGCACGCTACCGCCCTTGGTTGCGGCCCTACGGGGGCTCTCGGGCGACCGCAGGGCAGGGCGGGTGCCTGAGAACCCTCAGACACTCACGCGGGGAGAGTGGTTTGGCCAATGTATTGTTCAAGAAAAAATGAACAAATAATCAACCCGCATCGGGAGGCGGCGAGCGGGTGATTTCAGCGGTTCCGGCAAGGGCCGACGCATCTGACAATTCGAGGTGGAATTTTGCCGCAAGGAGGCGCGATACGGGCGCAAAAAAGACTGAGACATTCGCTCATTCCGGCAGTCGGGTAATGACTGGATGGCGAGTTCAAATCTCCGCACTCTCCATTTTTTGCGTTTTCTTGCGCCTTCTTGCGGCTGAAATCTACAAAATCATTTTGGCGCGTCCGGCCCTGGCGGTTCCAGAGCTTGCCAAGGTGGCGGCGAGTGTGGAGGTTCTGCGGCGGATGGAACCCTTGAAAAAGTTGCTGGCGCACCGGCGGGTAAGGATCGGGCTGGCCGGCTTGTGCGGGCTGGCGCTGGCCGGCGGGCTGCTGGCCTGGAAGGCGGGGGTGGATCTGGCGGGTTTGAAGGCGGGGTGGGACCAGGTGAACGCCTATCTGGTGAAGAACCCGTGGGCCTTGTTTCTAGCACTGGTGGTTTTGCCCGGCCTGCCCGTTCCGACGAGTCTTTTGCTGCTGACGGCGGGGGTGGTGTGGCGGGAGCGGCCGATGGTGGCCTGCGGGTTGTGCCTGCTGGCCTTGGCGCTGAACCTCACCTGGACCTACTGGCTGGCGGCGGGGCCGGCACGGCGGGTGGTCGAGAAACTGCTGGCGGCGACGGCGATCCAAATCCCGGAACTGCCGCGCGGCGATCATTTGAAACTGATCCTGGTGATGCGGCTGACGCCGGGAATCCCGCTGTTTTTCCAGAACTACCTGCTAGGTTTCCTGCGCGCGCCGTTCTGGCTCTATCTGCCGATCTCGATTCTGTGTACCGGCGTCATTGGCAGCGGAGTGGTCCTCAGCGGCGCGGGGCTGGCCGATGGCAAGCTGAAATGGGCGATCACGGGGGTGTCGTTGATCGTGTTGGGAGGAGTCCTCACCCACCTGCTCCGCGGGTGGCTGGCGAAGAGAAACCTGAAGGCGGCGCAAGTCGAAAGTCGGTAGGGCGCGCTCCGCCGTGGGGTGAGGAAGAGTCTGAAGGTCTGAAGGTCTGAAGGTCTGAAGGTCTGAAGGTCTGAAGGTCTGAAGGTCGGAGGTCGGAGGTCGGAGGTCGGAGGCGCAGCGCTTGATGGACTTTTAGACTTTTAGACTCTTCGAGGTCGAAGAGTCGATGTTCCCGAGAAAGGGAGAAATGCAATGTGGAACAAGACCTCGTTCTGGTGTATGGGTTCAATCCGCGATTTTTTCGGATTTTGAAAACACGATCATGAATGAGAAAGCATGGGCGCAAGCCCAAGGAGACGGGACGTCGCAGCCGGGGTGGGTTGCGGAGCAGATTTCGCTGTTCACGGCGGCGGTCGGCGTGAAGGTCCGCTTCGCCTCGCTATTGGGAGAGGCGAAGCTTATCGATTGCCTGGCGGAGTTTTGCAGCGTTTTGCAGTCGGAAGATCACCGGAACCAGACGGCTTGTCAGGCTTGGTATGAAGACGAGGTCCGGATGATCCAGCAGTCGAGCCGGGCGATCCGGCTCCGTTGTCCGATGAAGCTGGATTACCTGTGGGCGCCGGTTTCAAAAGGGGGCGAGCTTTACGGTTTCCTTCACAGCGAGCCGGTGATGCAGGATGGTCGCCCGGACGGCCATGAGCGCGATGGGAAGGAGGCCGGGTTGTCTGGGGAGGGGGAGCGAGAGGCTCCTGACGGAAAACGCCGCGGGAGGACGTCCTTGCCGGGCATTCACCGGGTGAAAGCCGCCCAGAGCGACGGGCTGCTGCTGCTTTTGGAACTCATGGGCCAGCGATTGGGGGCTCGTTTTCATCAGGAAAAGCGCCTGCCGGTCGCTCTCAGTTCCGCCGAGGGATTGGTGCGTAGGGCGGAAGCGGTGCTGAGCTGCCGGTATCATGAGGATGTCTCGACCTGTGACGTGGCGGGCGAACTCCAGGTTTCCGAATCCCACCTGTGCCACGCGTTCCAACGGGTGACCGGCGGCACGCTGCGCCAATACCTCAACGAGCTCCGTTTCACCGAGGCCTGCCGACTGCTGAAAGAACACCCGCAGCTGACGGTGGGCGAGGTGGCGTTCGCCGCTGGATTCCAGTCGCTGTCGCGGTTCAGCGAGCAGTTCCGGCGGCGTGATTTGCCGAGTCCGGGGAAGTGGCGGCAGTCGGGGGGCGAGTGAGGGGGCGCGGGGGAAGAGTGAGAATGAAAGATGGGTGGGGGAGGTGTTACGGTGGTGGCGGAAAGGTGGCGCCGGGAGCGCAGTCAAAGCGGGGAGAAATGGGGGAGTCCAAGGAGAGCCGGGAGGTGTTCGCTTGGGCTGGGATTTCGCGTTTCTTTGGCTGGTTCCCCTGGCGGTGCGGCCTTACCTGCACCGCCTTCGTCCACCGCAACAACGGGCGGTTCAGTCGCAGTCGCAACCGAAACACCGGCGAGGCGCAGGGTCATCATGCGGCGGGATTGGGCAGTCATGCTCACGGAGTCCTGGACTTTGGTGATTTGACGCCCGCCGAGCACCGGACCCGGGACGATGCTGCCGCCCGCATCGATTTTCACCCAGGCGGCTGCGCCCGTCTTTTGGGCGATCAGGGTCCAGTTGACGAGGTCGCTTGAGGCCAGCACCTCGTAAACCACTTCGGCGGGTGCCGTAGCGGGGAGGTCGATGACCAGCACCAGACGGTCGGCGGCCACGTCGAGCTCGGGATCGGGCATACCGAGGGGGCCGTCGTCGCCCGTTGCGGCTGTGGGATTGCGGCCTAAGGCATATTCCACGAAGTTCGCGCTTCCATCGCGATCGAAGTCAAACGCGTCCGCGGCATCTCCGGAGTTGGTGGGTGATCCGAAATAATCGAACCGCCATTGCTCGATCTGCGAGAGGACGGGCATGGGCGATGTCCTGACCTGCAGGCTCTTGGATGCCTTCGACTCGTTGCCCGCCGCATCCAAGGCTGAGATCTGGTAATCGTATTTTGTCGAGGGCTTCAATCCGGCATCCGTGAATCCGGTCGAAGCGGAGACCCCGACCTCCAGCCCGTTTTGATAGATTTTATATTCCGTGACCCCCACATTGTCCGTTGCCGCTCCCCACGCGATGCTGATTTCAAACGCCGACTTCGCAATCAGGAAAGGTTTCAGCGGTTGCGACGGAGCGGTGGTGTCCGGAGCGCCCGTGCGGATCTCGGTGACCTCGCTCCTTGCGGATTGAAGCCCGGCGGCGTCGATGGCGATCACAGAGTAACGGTAGCTTGTCAGCGCGGCCAGGCCGTCATCGACAAACTCGGTTTCCGTGGTGTTGGCACGGCGCGTTCCGTCCCGATAGACATCGTAACTTACCACGCCCACGTTGTCGCTCGCAGGGCTCCAGCTCACGCGAACGCGGTTCCAGGCGATGAGATCCGCGGCGGTGTTTAGCGGTGCCGACGGGGGCTCCGCATCCTGCCAGTAGGTCTCGAACGCGCCCATGTCCGACGCCACGCCCTGGGGCCGGGGCCGCCCGAGGATGTCGGTCGCCACTTCGGATAGGTTCATGCCCGCATCGACGACCGGACTCATGGTGGAGGTGGAGTAATCGTCCGCGGTGGTCAGGTTGAACCGTGGATCCGCGCTGATGCTGTGCAGGTCGAATCCGGTGGCCGCGCGCCAGGTCTCGAGGCTGGAATAGGTTCGCACGCCGTTGCTCAGTTTGAGAACCCCATCGGGGCGGTAATAGCAGTTGTAGTCGCTGAAGTTCCCGCCGGTGTCGCCGCCGTTGTCTTGTGGGATGACAAGGTCGTTGGCATTGGTGCTGCCATACACGATGTTGTTGAACACCCGATTGTTCTTCAAGGTGAATCTTTCGCGCGGAACCCCTCCCAGCCAAATCGCCGTATTCGTGCTCGTGGTAACGATGGTATTGTGATAGCAGCGGGTGTCGTCCGACCCGGAAATGGAGATGCCCGCGTAGGGATTGATGATCAGCAGGTTGTTGTAAACGGAAGCATTGTTGCTGATTTCCACGAAGATCGCGCACTTTGTGTTTTCGTGGAAACGGTTGTTCCGGATGACAATCGGATTTCCCGAGTGGCACCCGTCGAACCAGACGCCGTTTCCATTATTGTGGGAAATCTCGCTTTCTTCGATCGTTCCGTTGGTGTTTCCGACGATCTTCAAGCCTCCGGCATGCCACCATTGATTGAAATTCCGGTAGTTGTTGCCGTTGATGGCGCATCCTCGAGGGGAAATTTTTCTTTCCGTTAAATTGTTAAAATCTCAGCGGGCTGGCTGATGGACATTTGATACGAGAACTTGATCTC
>NZ_JBIKBQ010000206.1:0-4208 GCF_058122085.1 Luteolibacter sp.
GATCTGACCGGACGGGGTGAGTTTATCGATGATTTTCGGCAGATACTGCGAAAGTAAACCAGAGGCCTGCTCGGCATTGAGGCCAAGCTTGCTGGCGATGCCGGCGATTTGGTCATTGCCCAGCACACTCTGAATCTGTTCTGCCGTAATGCCCCTGTTTTCACTCAGCCCCACCCAGGAGCTAGCCACCTCGCCCAAGCCGTGCTGGCTAAACTGGCCCAGCAACCCTGACAGTCCTCCATTTTGTTCCAGAAGCCCTGCGAGCGCGGCCATGAGCGGATGGCCTCCCGATTCTTCGGAGGTGGCAGAGGAAGCACCAGTGACGGCACCTATAATGGAGTCGATGAGTCCCATGGGAAGTCGTGATCGATGAGGGAGGCCAGCGTCGGCATCCTTCCTCTGATCGCTATCATGACCGCCACATGACGCGTCAACTGGATCAAAAAAATGGGACACCTATCGGCTCCGACTGTCCCGCAGTGTTGCGGAAATCCCGTGTGTGCACTAGCAAAATTGTAAGGCCATAAACGATCGGTTCACAGGCGCGGAAGCCCAGATCGCACCCCCGCAGCTTTGGCAGGACAAGCGCACCCGCGGAGGTACAGTCATTCCTTATGCGCTTCGTTTCCGTTCTTGCTTCGATGCTTCTGTCCGGCCTCACCGCCGCCGCCGGTCCGGTTATTTCGGAATTCATGGCGTCAAATGCCACCACGTGGAAAGACGGACACGGGAATTACGAAGACTGGGTGGAAATCTGGAATCCAGATGCCACCAGCATCAACCTCTCGGGATGGCGCCTCACCGACTCAGCCAGCAATGGGCAAAAATTTGTTTTTCCGCCGCGGATCCTAGCCGCTGGCGGACGTGTCGTGATTGTTTGTTCGGGCCGCACCGGCTCGGCTGATGGCACTCCACATATGGATCCTCAAGGGTATTGGCACGCCCCATTCTCTCTGGCCAAGTCGGGTGAGTATCTGGCCCTGATCCAACCCGACGGCGTCACCAAGGCAAGCGAGTTCGCCCCCGCCTATCCGCCGCAAGTCACGGACCTCAGTTATGGATCACGGGCTGCCACCGAGTCGCTGGTCAACGCGTCAACGGCAGTGAAGTTTCTGGCCCCGACCACCGCCGCCCCCGATACGGCCGTCACAAACTGGCGAGCCCCAGCCTTTAATGACGCTTCCTGGCGCACCGGAACCGGTAGCGGAACCGGCTTTGAACAAGGCTCGCCCGTCGGCGTTTGGTTGATGAACGAATCCGCCGGCACAACCGAAGCCACCGATGCCTCAGGCTCTGGACACACCGCCGCCCCCAACGGCGTCGGTCCCGTCTTCGGCGCCGCCAGCCCACTGCCAACCGGCACCGCCGCGGATTTCGACGGCCGCGGCGGCTTAACCGTGCCGTTTTCCGCCAAGCTCAATCCTCCCACCACTTTCAGCTTCGCCGCCTGGGTCCGCCCCACCGGCGGTAGTGGATACCGCGCCGTGGTCTCGTCACGCACTGGAATCCCCGGCGCCCAACGAGGATTCATCCTCTACCTCACGCCCTCAAACACTTGGGAATTTTGGACCGGCACCGGAACCACTTGGCATGTGGCAGCCGGCGGACCGGCCACCCTCAACTCTTGGACCCACCTCGCCATCACCCGAGGCCCGTCAGGCACCAAACGGCTGTACCTCAACGGTATTCAAGCCGCCTCGGCTCAGGGCGGATACAGCCCAAACCTGACCGCCGCTCACGGCTTCCACCTCGGCTCCGGCGACGACACAGGAGGTACTTTCCACTTCGTAGGTCAGCTCGATGACGCCGCCTTTTTTCCCGCCGAACTGCCCGCCCCCATGGTGCAGCAACACCGTGATCAAGGAGCCGGCAGCTTTCCCACTCCACTCTATCCCTTTCACTATCAAAATGACGTGCAAAGCCTAGCGGCCGCCGTCAGCACCGGCCTCTACACCCGCCACCGCTTCACGCTCACCGACCCGGCACTCATCGCCTCCTTGCAGCTCCGCATCAAATACGACGATGCCCACGTCACCTACCTCAACGGCGTGGAAGTCGCGCGCGGCAATTTCACCGGCGTCCGCGCGTTTAATGCCGTGGCCGACACCGATCGTTCTGACTCCCAGGCTGTCGTCTTTGAAGAGACCGACATTTCAGCCGCCGCCTTGCCAGCGCTGGTCAAAGGCGTCAATGTGCTCGCCGTCCACGGGTTTCGCCGCTCCCAGACCCAGGACGATTTCCTGCTCGTCCCGGTGCTTGAGGCTGGTCTGGCCCCGGCCGCCGCGGGCGCTGGTTTTTTTGCCACCGCCACGCCCGGCGGGTCGAATGCCGACGCTTTCGTCGATCCAGGCCCGGCCATTGGCGACGTCTCTCACTCGCCCGCCGAACCATTGGCAGGGGAATCCATCCTCGTGACCGCGCAGGTCACACCTCGCCTGGCTCCCGTGGCCTCGGTTTCGTTGGTCACGCGGGTCATGTTCACTCCCGAAGCGCCAGCCATTCCGATGACCGACGCCGGTCCGGTTCCTGGCGCCACCGACGGCAGCCGCCTCTACACCGCCACCATCCCCAACAGCGGCGGCGCCACCGCCAAACGCATGCTCCGATACTTCGTCACCGCCACCGACACCGCCGCCCGCACATGGCGCGCCCCTTACCCGGTCGACCTCACCAATACCAACGGCGTCTCGCAGTCGCCTCAATACTTCGGCACGGTCGTCAAAGACCCCGCTCTCACGGCCCGCCTGCCCATCATGCAGTGGTTCACCAATGACGTCACCAACAGCGACACCCGTACCGGCAGCCGCGCCAGTGTCTGGTACGGCGGACGGTTCTACGACAACATCTACGTCCGCCAACGCGGCGGTTATACATCCGCCGGATCACAGAAATTCAATTTTAATGCCGGCGATGGCATCGTCGTCAATGAAACCCTCGGCCGCGTCGGCGAGGTCAACATGAACGGTAGCGGCGCTGATCCCAATTATTACCGCGTAGCCGGCAGCTACGAAATGCTGCGCACCAGCGGCCATCCTGCCTGCGAGGCATTCAATGTAGCCATGTATCGCAACGGTTCGTTTCAACGCGTGGCCGTGCTCATCGAGCAAATGGACGAAGATTACCTCAAACGCTGGGGCTTCGACCCCGACGGAGCCATGTACAAGTTTGTCCAGCGCCTCGGCGAAACACCCCTGCCCGGAGGCGACTACTCCAACTCCCCGTCGTTCGGCGATACTCTCTACGGCATCGAAAAAAAGACCCGTACCCAAGAAGGCATGGGGGACTTGGAGGAATTCATCTCCAAGCTCAACACCGGTACCTCCGATGAACGAAAATCCCACCTGTTCGGCAGTCTGAACTTGCCCAATTTCATCAACTTCATGGCCATGCGGCCCATCCTCTCCGATAGCGATACCAACCGCAAAAACTTCTACTTCTACCGAGACACCGACGGCTCGCGCGAATGGTTCTTGTTCCCCTGGGACAAAGACGGGACCATGAACGGCACCATCAATCCTTGGCAGGCGACATTCACCTACCGGGCCGAAGCCAACTCCACCAAACAATGGAATGTGCTCTGGGAACAAGGATACCAATCACTCGAAATCCGCGCCATGGTCGGCCGCCGTATCCGCACCCTCATGGATAGCCTGATGGGGCCGCGCGGCACCCCTGTCGGCACATCCGTCCTCGAACAACGCATGGCCGTCGTCCGCGCCTCCATGGCCCCGCTGCCACTAGGGGTCAACATTGCGGGTTATAACAACATCAGCTCGTGGAACTCATGGCTCGGACAAAACCGCCAATCGCTCTACACTACCTACGGACCGTCCAGTAAACTCAACATGATCCCGGCCGCCGCCAGTCCGACCGCCGCCGCCAGCGTGACCATCGAAAGCGCCGACCCCAACCCCGCCACTGGCACCCAAGATCTGGAACACCTCGTGATCCAGAACAACAGCCCCGATGCCGTGGACCTGAGCGGATGGTCGCTGGCCGGAGGGGGCCTGCACCACACATTTAAGGCAGGCACCGTGCTCGTCGGCACCGCCATCACCAGCACCCTCAACCGCGCCACCGTCTGCAACAATCGCGCCGCCTTCCGCTCACGCCCGGGCGCACCCACCACCGCTGAATATCTGCTCGGTGATTACGACGGCGCCCTCAGCGCCCGCGGCGGCACCGTCGAACTCCGCACCACCACCGGC
>NZ_JBIKBQ010000207.1:0-4435 GCF_058122085.1 Luteolibacter sp.
GAAAAGTCCGTGGCAAGATGACCTTGACCACGGACTTTGAGCTGATTTTCCCCGGCTTTGCGGCCGGGATGAGCGGCTTTGCCGCCGGGATGAGCGGCTTTGCCGCCGGGAATGCGCGATCGCTAAGAGCGTTATTTCGCTGGAACGCCGTAGACTTCGATCTCGACGTAGTGATTCAAGTCATCGACGTGGTTGCCATTGGACCAGGCGCGAACGTATTGGCCTTTGGCCTCTTTGCCGCTGATGAGACGGCCATGGTTGGTTTCGACGTACGACGGGTCTTTACCGGCGCCTTTGCCCAGGGAATTATCATCGTCATTATTGAAGATGATGGTGCTGGTTTTGAATTCCGGATCATTGCTGACTTCGATGAGGACGTCTTTGTAGACCCGGGCTTGTTTGTGGAAGTGCCAGACGGCGACGGCCGAGATGGTGGATGGCGACCCGAGGTCGAGTTGCACCCATTGTTGGCCGGGCCCGAGCTCGACGAACGACCCGTCGGCTCCGTCCTTATCGCCGTCCGAGACGAGGGTGAGGTCGCCGATGGATGGGGCGGTTTCGCTGGAGGTGACATCCTTCTCCTTGGAGAGCAGGGCGGTGCCCTTGCTGACACTCAGGGTCTTGATGGGTTTGCCGGTGGCTTCGAGATTTTTGATGCCGCCTACGGGAACCGGTGTGCCAACGAACTGGGCTTTGGGGAATTCAACCTTGAGTTCTTCCTTGGCGGTGTCGGCGAAAGCCACGGGTGCGGCGGTGGCGACAACGGCGAAGGTGGTGGCCAGGCCGAGACGTGAACGGTGGAGCAATGGATGCATAGATAATTAGTGTAGGATGACAGTCAGACGTTGAATCAGACCGCAAATTCAGATGGATCGAAAATGATGGTCTTCTTTTCGGCAATCGCTTGATTGCATTTCAGAACCGTCACGCACGTCTTGTAGGCATCGGCGACGGGACAATTCAAATCTGTCTGACTTTTCCCTTCCAAACAGCATTTGACGAAGTTTTCGATGTGCGGGGTGTGAGGGAGTTTGTTCAGAACCTCTGGCAGTTCATAGGCGCCGGTGGCTTTTGATTCCCGGGCGTCGACGGCTCCGGCTTTGACACCGACCTTGGTGAGCCACTTGTCTTCCTGCCACCAGGGTTTGGGGGATTCCCAGAATTTGTGGTGCACCGAGCCGGGGATGGAGGCCAGAGTGCCCGCTTCCACCAGTTGCTGGCCGTCCCACAGGGCGTTATTTTCGCGGTAGACTTGGTTATTTTTCAAGTCTTCTGAGATGACGACCGAAGCTTGGTCACCCATGAATTTTTCATAGATGGCTTGGGAGCTAGTGGTAGTGAGGACGGTGTAGATGCAGCGAACGGTGCGGCCGTTGACGTTGTATTCGTAGGTGACGATGACGTTGTCGTCGGTCTCGTAGGCCGGGCGGACGTTTTGACCGTCAGGCATGAGTCCTTTGCCGTCGTAGTAGTCGCGCCCGCCAGTGGCGGTGATGCTGACCGGTGTGGTGCCCAGCATCCAGTTAAAGAGGTCGATCTGGTGGGCGCCGAGGTCGGAAATCGCGCCGCCACCGAATTTTTTGTAGAACCGCCAGTTGCGGAACTGCTCCATGTTTTCGTACCCGAGAGTGGCGAGTGCTTCGGGGGGCATGGGGAACTTTTTCGGGAAACCGAGTGGTGGTTTGACCTCGCGATTCCACTGGGCGTAGGCATGGGTGATTTCTCCCAAGAGGCTTTTGCCGGTGAGGTTTTTCGCGGTGCCGTCGGGCGCGCCGATGATTTCCTGTCTCAGGCGCAGGTAGCGTGGATTGCTACGCCGCTGGTGGCCGACTTGGCACAATTTGCCGGTTTCTTGTTGGGAGATGACCATTTTACGGGCGGCTTCGACCGTATTGGACATCATTTTTTCGCAATACACGTGTTTCCCGGCCTTGAGGGCCATGGTGGTGTGGGGCTCGTGGAGGTAATCGGGGCTCGCGATGAAAACCGCGTCGAGAGATTCCTCCTTGGCGAGCAGTTCGCTGAGGTCGCTATAGCGATTGACCTTGGCGCCTTTGACTAGTTTTTCGAAGCTATTGGCGCGGTAGTCGAGGTTGAACTGCCAGGGATCGGCCATGGCGAGAACGCGCACGGAGCCATTGAGCACGAGTTCGCGCATGGCATTGATTTGGGCGAGTCCTTGTTCACCGCAGCCGACGATGGCGATGTTGAGTTGTTTGCTCGGGGCTTGGGCGAAGGCGCCGCCGGCGCCGAACGTGACCGCCGCCGCCCCGACGCTGGCGGAGCGGAGGAATGTGCGCCGCGAGAGGCTGGGGATCGCAGCGGTGTCCGGCGAAGCGGATGAAGTGGAGTGAGGATCGGCGACAGTCATGGCAAGAATGGTAGGTGTGACTGAGTTAACGCTAAAATTTGGTCAGACGGATGCGGTTATGATTGATCATCGTCAGGGCCAGGGCGCAGACGAAGACGTACAATCCCAGCTGCTGCACTGTACCTTCGTCCGGCAGCAACATCTGGCCAAAAGCCAGACTGAACCAGATCAGGCCCGCAAGGAACCAGCCGAGGCGGTTGAACAAGCCCAAAAGAATCAGCAAACCTGAAACCAGCATGGCGTAAGGCAGACCGATCATGAATGGCTTGATCATCCACGCCGGCAGCATGCTGTAATCAAGCATGGCCTTGGCAATCGGCCACATTTTGCCATCACCAAATCCCATGTTGAGAAATGCTTCCTTGCCGTCCACTTCCACTTTGGTGCCGAGGCCGCTGCGGCCAAACCACTGTTCCAATTTCAGGGCTTCGCTGACGGTGGCCGTGCCTTTGCCAACAAAATATCCCATTTTCTCTAGAGCCGACATGATGAGGCGCATGCCCATGAAGAGTCGGAGCAGCCAGAAGGCGAAGGTGAGGTTGAGCGCGGGGATGCTCGCCTCGTTGGCGGGCGTGGTCGGGGATGAAGTGGAGTCAGCCATGGGATGCACAATAAGTTTGAGACGCGCTATCCTCGACATACAGCTCCTAAAATCCAGTGGATTTTGCCGTTCTCAAAAATACCCCTACGAATCAGTCGGGCGTGGCTCACGGAGAGGAAGGGAAACGTGGTGTTCGATTTGCCCTGTTGGGGCATGGTGACGGAAACGCGGTGTTCGATAAGCTCCAACGGGGTTCCGCCGAAACGTTGGGGCGCGATGCCCCAACGGGGTATAGAATCGGAAACGTCGTGTTCAATTTGCCTCGTAGGGGCGGAAAGAGTTTGAGATGAGGGCTGTGGAAGGGGCTGTGGCGACAAAAAACGACGAAGAAATAATCATTGTCAGTCGTTTTCCGAGAATCTAATAGATCGGAAAGGGTGGGGCATTCGGATCATCCAAGCCCGTTTTTTCCGCTTCTTGTTCGTTATTTCTTCAATCAATCCTACGGCTACACTATGACCCACACTGTCTTTTTCTGGCTTCGCCCTGACCTCAGCGCGGACGAACGAGCTGCCTTTGAGGCGGGGCTCCGTACGCTGCTGGACATTCCGGGGGCAACTCGGGCGCTCATCGGTCGGCCTGCGGCCACTCCGAAACGCGAAGTCATTGATGACAGCTACGATTGGGCGCTGGAACTCGATTTTGCTAGTCTCGCTGAGCAGGATATTTACCAAGCACATCCCGTGCACACGGCATTTGTAGAGGCGTGCAAGCCGATGTGGGCCCGGGTACGGGTTTACGATTTTGAGTGGGCCTGATCGGTGGGGGTATCAACCGATGGCCCGGACGAGCGAGAGGGCGCGTTCGCCCGGCATGACGCCGGGGGCGATCAAGTTCATGACGTAAGCGCATCCCAGACGTCGATCTGGATCCGCCCAAGCCAGGCTGCCGCCGGCGCCGGGGTGGCCGAAGGCCCGGGGGCGAGGGCCGTAGTGGGAGCGTTGTGGCTCGTGGCCTGTTCCCATTGGGTCTTTTTGAAAGCCTGCCGAAAAGGCCGTCGGCAGGTGCAGGACACGGTCGTTTCCGTCGCACAGCGTGGTTTCGGCCCAGCGGCGGACGGTCTCGGAAAAGATCCCGCTCTCGCCGGTGGTCAGCGCATGGTAAAATCGGGCCAGTCCGCGGGCGGAGGCCACCCCGCCAAAGGCCGGCTGTCCCAGCACCCACGCTGCTGGATCATTCATTTCGTGCACGGCATTCAGCCCGCGCACGCTGTCGAACGCGCGCCGTGTGAGTGAGGAGGCGTCGGAAAAAGCCTTATTAAAATCTTGTTCTTCAGGTTTTTGAATAAATCTACCGGCATAGACGGTGGCGACGCGTGAAAAGGCAGGTGCGGGCAGGCCGATCCAGACGTCGAGTTCCAGGGGCGTCGCTATTTCCCGGTGCCAAACATCACCGAGCGGCGCGCCGCACAACCGGCGGACGCATTCATCGAGTAGGACTCCGAATGTTCGAGGGTGGTATCC
>NZ_JBIKBQ010000208.1:0-4017 GCF_058122085.1 Luteolibacter sp.
TCCGTCGACCTTTGAATTTGTTCCTTGGAACAGTTTCACGATTCCTGCTGGCTACACGTATCTTTATGTCAACTGGTACGATTATCGGGGTGACGTGGAGCCAGTGCAGCGCGACTTGTATCGCCCTCATTATTATTATATTGCGAACCTTAATGCCGACAGCATTCATTCGCTGCGTGATGCTTCGGGCAATTTCGATGCCGTGGCTGGTTATTCACTGTTCAAAACGGCGGCTGTGCCTGAGGGGGGTGCGTCTATGGCCCTGATCTTTTTGGCTCTGGGCGGTTTGGGTGCGGCCCGTCGTTTCTATGGTCAAGGGGTGCAATAAGACTGATTCAGTCTTCTTGACGACGAGGGGTGCGGATTTTTATCTGCACCCTTTTTTTGTGTGAGGAGGGGGAGCCTCCGGTCTTGGGCATTCGGCCGGAGCGGATTTATTATCTCTCCTGACGCTGGAAAATCTTCAGGGAGGCCGCTGGGCCGTGGTTTTTTTAGCAACAGGCCAATCCGACGACGTAGATGACTTTGGTGAGCAGATGACACAGCTGGTCGGTCTGGAAACTGATTTTTTTCTCGATGCGGAGTGCGTCAATCAGCCAGTGCAGGACGAACTCGGCAAGTCCCAGCCAGCCGCAGCCGGTGATGATCCAGACGAGGCCGGCGTGAATGGCGGCGTGGGCACTGAGGACATAGATCCAAAGGAATGGTGTGGGGGCGTCCTCATGGGGGGCGGCCAAGTGCCGGTTTTTGGCCCGCGCCATGAAGTCGGTCTGCCATGAATAATCAGCGAGGGCATGGCCGATGGCGAGTGCGCCCATGATGGCGAACCAGCTCTGCGGGCCGTCTTGCAGTTGCCACCAAATGTCCATGGATGGCGAATCTAGACTGTTCCGAAGACCGCGCAAGAGCGGCTCTTATGACCGCTCAGGGTGCGGGGTACGCGGTATGCGCGATATTGTTTCCTTTGTTGATGCGTCGTACGGCGACGACCCATGGTTCCCCTTCGCGGGGCTCTCCGCGGGGCCAGTCATAGCCTAGGACGCTAATGCTGACATTGCCGGCTCCGCGTGGATCCATGGGCCCTCGTCGACCAGCCACCAGGTGTGCGGGGGAGAGAGTGATACCACTGAGGCGGGGGCCTTCTCCTTGTTTGTTGGTGTAATCGAGGGAGGTGATGCGGCCGAGCCAGACTGCTTCGGCGCGCCCGCGCGGGTTGGTGTCTGGCCCGGTCGATCCAGTCTCTTCTAAGGCTTGAATCTCCTCTCTGATGCCGGCCAGCCACCGTCCTAGCGATGGGTCGGCGGTGAGGCGTTGTTCGGCCTGCAGACGGTCATTGGTCTTGTTGATACGCCAGAGCAGTGCCGCCGCGCCCATCACCAGTATCATCAGGCTTCCGGCCGCTATGATCCAGCGAGGCAAGGAAACAACGGGGCGGGGAGGCAGAGGACGGGCAACGGGTCGGGGCATCGCAGAAAAGATGTTCCATGCACGGCCGTTCCCCCCGTTGCAAGCATGGATTTGCCGGGAGTCAGTCAGAAAAGCCTGTGGACAAGCCGCTACGTCGCTGCAGTGGGAGGGACTGATCGGAAATCGGGCAGCCGACGATCCTCAAATGACAAGACGGCGCCGAGAGGCCAAGGGATGATCGATAACACGAAAAACCCGGCCGCGGGAACCGGGCCGGGTTTGACACTGACATGGATAAAACTGGCGTGAACGTCCGGGAGGACTCGGTCAGGCCGTGGGCCGTGAGCCTAGGACCTGAGCCGTGATGGTTACGGAGGAGTTGATCCGCTGTTGCTATTCGAGCTCTTTTTACCGCTGTCCCATGTTTTGATATTGTCTTCCCATGTGGATGGGTCTTTGTCTTCGCCTGCGGAGAAGACGAGCACGCCTTGGTAGAGTTTGGTGGTGGTGGACGTGGTGTCTGGGTTGTCGATGTCCTGACTGTAGTCAGCGTCCATGATCACGTAATATTCTTCGCTCCAGGGGTCGACGATACTGATCAGGTCGCCTGACGATTTCAGACCGAAGCCGCCGCCTTCTTCCACGGGTTTCAAGTCTGGCAGAAAGCGAATTTTCTTTGGGTTCATGGCTTCATCGGTACCCATCAAGGTGCCGGTGAGGATTTCATCGGTGCGCACTGGCGTGACTTCGCCGCCGGAAGCATCTCCTGGGAGCGGGTACTTCGAATATTCCGTGTAGTAGTTTTTCACGGAATTGACCAGTTGGACGGCCAGGGTGCGGGCCTGTTCACGCTTCATCTTTTTGAAGATGGAGCCGAACGATGGCAGGGCCACGCCGGCCAGCAGGGCGATAATGGCGACCACGACGAGCAACTCCACCAAAGTGAAGCCGGAGCGCCGGGATAGCAGGGGGAGCGGGGTAGTTTTCATCAGGTGAATCAATGCAGATTTGATACAAAGCCGTTTTCTTCGGCGTGGTGCGAGGTTTTTCCAGCCGTCTTACAAATGCTAGGGAATTTTCCTCTATTTATCAAACAAATTTTGTGGGTATATTGTCAATACATGCCCTATTCGGCGGCCGGATTGAGTTTCCGGTTGGCTGCATTGGATTCGCGTCGCTGGCGGAAAAAGTCGCGGAGGAGCATGAGTGATTCATCGGCGAGGATTCCGGAGGTGATGTCGCAGCGGTGGTTGAGGCTCGGGTGCTGCAGCAAGTTCAGCAGGCCGCCCGCGGCTCCTGCTTTGGCGTCGGGGCAACCAAAGATAACGCGACGCAAACGGGCGTGGACGATGGCTCCGGCGCACATCGGACATGGCTCTTTGGTGACGTAAAGATCGCATTCGTTCAGCCGCCAATCGCCAAGGGCGGCAAACGCCTGAGTCATGGCCAGCATTTCGGCATGGGCGGTGGCATCCCGCAATAATTCCACCTGATTGAAGGCCCGGGCCAGAATCTGGCCGTCGCGGACAATGACCGCCCCCACCGGAACTTCTTCTGCCTCATACGCTCGTGCCGCCTGGCGCAACGCTTGAGACATGAAAAAAGCATCGCTGCCCAGATCGATCATGGAACTTTCCTCGGTCATGCTTTTATCCTGCTCAGAAGCCGTCTTTCGGCACTCATCACTTTCGTGCTTTTTCGCGGGCAATGCCATCATTGTTCGCGTGGGGATTTGCGGCGTCTTTCGTTTTTTGAGGGGGTGATGGGTGTTCTCGCGGGGGTGGGGTGACAGTGTGGTTATGGAGAGAGTCTTTCGATGCGCCAGCCCGATGGGGCGGCCGGGTCCTGGGTGTAGCGGATGCGGTCGTGGAGCCGGCTGCGGCGACCCTGCCAAAATTCCAGAGTGTCGGGGACGAGGCGGTAGCCACCCCAGTGGGCTGGGACGGGCACCATTCCTTGCGGAAATTGTTTTTCGAGGGCGGCGAATTGATGTTCCAGCCACTCGCGGCTGGGGAGCACGGAACTTTGGGGCGAGGCGTGGGCCCCGAGCTGGCTGAGGTAAGGGCGGGTTTGAAAATACGCTTCGGTGTCGGTAAAGGTCGTTTTTTCCACGCGGCCGCGCACATGGACTTGGCGTTGCAGCCCGGCCCAGAGGAAGGTGGCGGAGACGTGCGGGTTGGACTCGATGTCGCGCGCCTTATGGCTGTCGTAGTTGGTGAAAAATGTCAGGCCAGTGGCGTCGAGTGCTTTGAGCAGCACGGTGCGCGTTGACGGTCGTCCTTCTGGCGAGACGGTGGCCAGCACCATGGCATTGGGTTCGATGAGTTCGGCGGCGCGGGCTTCAGCCAGCCAGATGCCGAATTGGGCGAGGGGAGTCGGCTCGACAAAGCGTTCGTCTAGCTCATTCAGGGCGTAATCGACGCGCAGGGCGGCGAGAGCTTGGGCGTCCAGCGGGGCGGGAGTGGGCGAGTCAGTCATGGGTGGCGGTGGAGATTGGGGCTTGAGTCTGGGGCATCCGTACCGTAGACCGGCCGTATTACAATGCACCCGCATCTCGAAACTGTTCTTTTTGATGAGACCACCATCCTGCATCGTCTTGACGAGCTGGGA
>NZ_JBIKBQ010000209.1:0-7839 GCF_058122085.1 Luteolibacter sp.
GCCGTGAGGGGCATGATAATATGGGCGTAGGGGCGCGCGGATTTGTTTTATTATCCGCTGATTGTTGACGAATGTGTACTTCCATGCATTTCCCGTCGAGGTCAAGAACAGCCGGGGGAAAGCCGCGTCGCGCCTTGCGAATCCCGTGGCGCGCGCTATGGCCGGGGGATGTCAGGAGCAGAACCAGGCCGCTTGCGGCGTCTGCGTCACCGGGTGGAGGCGTGGGCCGTCCGCGCGGTGGCTTGGGGAGTGCCCCGATTGTCGCGTCCGGCCGCCCGGCGATGGGCCCGGGTTGCCGGCTGGATCGGGTACATGGTGGATGCCCGCGGCCGGGCCACTGGTCGGGAGAACTTGCGAGTCGTTTTTCCGGAACGATCGGCCGCTTGGCGGAAATCTGTGCTCCGCAAAAGCTACATTTCCTTTGCGCAAACGATGATCGACCTGTTCTGGGGAGTGAATCTCACGGCGGAGAACTGGCGCGAGCATTTTACGATTGTTCCGGATGACCCTGGGTTACCCGATGCGGTGGCAGCGACCGGGGCGATCTGGTGCTGCCCGCATTATTCCAATTTCGAGTGGATTGCCACGGTCATGCCGTGGTGGGGGGTTCCGATGATGATTGTCGCGCAGGACTTTAAAAACCCCGAGCTGACGCCGATTTTTGCGGCGGCTCGCGGCCACAGCGGGCAGACGATGATTTCGTCAGAGGGCGCTATGCTGAGGCTGTTCAAGAACCTGAAGCGGGGCGGGCATTCGTCTTTTCTGTGCGACCTGACGGTGCGCCCGGATCAGGCCGCCACCGTGGTGCGCGCATTCGGCTTGAAAATGAGCGCGACTCAGCTTCATGCGGCGCTCGCCCAACGCACCGGTCGCCCGGTGGTGCCGATGCTGACGCTGCCACAACCTGATGGCACCTACCGCCTGCGCCTCTGGCCCGCGCACCATTTCACCCTAGAGCAGCCCGCCCACCTGATTGCTCAGCAGATTTGGGACCTCTTTGAGCCCGTCATCCGGAGTCAACCGGAGGGGTGGCTCTGGATGTACAAGCATTTCCGTCATCGGCCAGCTGACCAAGAGGGCCGCGAGTACCCGGCCTATGCCAATCGTTCGAAAAAATTTGATGCCCTTGAGCGGGAGCTGGCCTCTGTCACTTAATTTATTCATGCGCGACCTTATTAATGATCCACTGTGGGAGGCGGCTGATCTGGGCCGTCCCATTCCTGATTCTCGGCATGCGGTTTCCGTGTGTTTGCCGACGTGGGCCGGCGTGATTGGGTATGAGGAGGCTGATCCGGCGGTGACGGGAAGGATGCAGGCTGGGTATCCGCGGTTTTTCTGTCATCCGTTGGTGACGGAGTTGTTGGCTCGGGTGGCGCGCGAGAAGGCGGGGGACGGGGAAAAAGTGCTTGTGTTTCCCACGCCGGAAGCGGCGGCGGCGGCGGCGGATTGGATTTTGTTAAAGGAGGATGTGTGCGGGGTGGCGGTGCGTCGGCTGCATGAGGACGGTGATGACGCCACTGATGCGACGGCGGTGATTTTCCCGGCCGAGGCGGAGAAGACGGCCCGGCTTTACTGGCGGTTTAGCGGGCAGGGCGTGTCCAGCCGGTTGGCGGAATCTTTGCTGGCCGGATGGGGGGCGTCTGAATTTCGTGAGGCTGAATCCTCGGGCGCGGCGGCCCAGTCCCTTATCCGCCAGCGTCTTGCCGCCTTGACGGGCCAGCCGGCTGACCATGTGTTTCTTTTTTGCAGTGGCATGGCCGGAGTGCATGCTGTGCAGCGGACCCTCGGATTGCTGCGGCCCGGGCTGCCCACCGCGCAACTCGGATTCCCGTACGTCGACGTGCTTAAGGTCCAGGAAGAATTTGGCGCTGGGGTGCGCTTCCTGCCCGGTGTCGGCGGCGAAACCATGGCTGGGCTGGCGGCGCTGGCCGCCCGCGAACCGCTGGCCGGTCTGTATACCGAACTGCCGAGCAACCCGTTGATTGAAATGCCCGACTTGCCGGCAGTGGCCCGGCTGGCGGCCGCTCATGGGTTTCCGGTCGTGGCGGATGATACCGTTGCGACGTGCGCGGCCATCGATGCCCTCGCGCATGCGGACGTGGTGACCACCAGTCTGACCAAGGCGTTCTCCGGCGTCGGCGACGTACTCGCCGGGGCCGTCATCGTGTCCGGCCGCAGCGTCTGGGCCGATTCCCTGCGGCGGCTGCTGTCCGCGCAGGAGGCCGCAGCGCCACTCTTTGGCCCAGATGCCGTGGTTCTGGAGAAAAATTCGCGGGATTTTGTCGAGCGCGTCCACCGCATGAGCGCCTCCGCCGCCACCGTGGCCGCGTGGCTGGCCGCTCATCCCGCAGTCGAGCGCGTGCATTACCCCAGCCTCAACCCCGCTCAGGAAGCGGCCTGCGCCGCTCTGCGCCGGCCCGGTCTCTCCTCCTCCAGCGGTCACGGCATGCTCCTGTCCCTGACCCTGCGCGATCCCGCCGCCACCCCGTCTTTCTTCGACCGCCTCCGCCTCTGCAAAGGCCCCAGCCTCGGGACCAATTATTCGCTGGCCTGCCCGTACACCCTGCTCGCCCACTACACCGAATTAGACTGGGCCGCCCGCTGCGGCGTCAGTCGTGACCTCATCCGTGTCTCCATCGGCCTCGAGGATCCCGCCGAGTTGATCGCCAGATTTCAAGACGCCCTCCCGCAATAAATGCGTCGCAATAGTGATATCGCTAAAAGATTTGATAATTGCGAGTCTCGGGTTCAGACTGGCGGCTCGTACTCGGACGACTGAGTGAGCAGGGTGAATTTCCGTATTGATGCTGATGACGACTGAATCTCCAATCTGTATTTCCGGGCTGACCGGGCAGCGTTTAATGGGGCATGGGGCGTGTGGTCGTGTGTACGAGGCGATGCGGGATGGGGGGCAGGTGTGTGCGGTGAAGGTTTTGGATGTGGATGCGGTGAATCCTGCGTATGTGGGGTACTGCTATGAAAAGCTCCGGGGTTTGCCTGGATTGCCGCATGTGGTGCCGGTGGTTGATTTTCATGATGGGGGAGTGGATGGGGAAACGTGGTATGTGATGCCGTGGTATGGGGTGCGGGTACCGGGATTGGGCCGGGTGGAGGGGGCGACGGTGGAGGCGGAGTGCGGGCGGGTGGAAGCGGGTACGGCGTGGCGGTGGGTGGCTGAGATGGCGGAAGGCTTGGCCGGTCTGCATTTGCATGCCGTGGTGCATTGTAATTTCAAGACCAGCAATGTATTCCTTGATCAGGGTCCTATGGGGGAAGGGCCTCGCCGGGTGGTGATTACCGATTATGGGCAAGGTTGGATGGGTGGGGTGGAGGCGTTGCCGCTGGCGGACCATGCGTTGTATGCGCCGCCGGAGCAGTTGCGGAACCCGACGCAGATTCAGTTTGGGACGGGTGAGCGGTGGGATGTGTATGCTTTTGGGGTGACGGCGTTTAGGTTATTAACGGGGGTTTTTCCTCGTGGACGGGGCTGGGCGGAGCGGTGGCGCGAGATTGATTTGCCTGATCCGGTGGAATTTGCGGCCTTGATTGAGAAGGAAGCGGGAGTGCCCTGGCCTGCGGTTCCGGTGGATGGGGCGGAATCGGCGCGCCGGGCGGTCGTGGACAAATGTTTGCGACTGGTTCCGGGCGAGCGTTGGGTGGATATGCGCGAAGTGCGGGACGCCTTGGTGGCGATTGACCAGCGGGTGGAGGCGGACGAGAAGCAGGCGGCTTGGCAGGCGGAGCGTGACCGCTGGCGAGCCACGGCGGCGGAGGCGGAGGCGGCAGCTTCGGCGGCTTCGGCGGCTTCGGCGGCGGACCGCCGTCCGGCGGTTCGTCCGACGGGTGAACCAGGGCGTGGACTGAAGTGGACGGCCGGGATTTCGACGGCGGCGGCGGCGGTCCTTGGGGTATTATCTATTTTGCACTATACGGGGCTGCGCGGGGCTAGGGCGGTGGCGGCTCAGCAGGCCAACGACCTGATTCGTCTTTCGTCGGAAAGCACCGAGGGGATGGCTCAGCGCGACCGTTCGCTTGCGGAGGCGCGACGTGCTCTGGAGGAGGCGCTGGCTGGTCATCGCCGCATGGAGGCGAATCTTGATGCCAGCCAAGCCGCGGCGGATCAGTTTTTTGAGAGTTTCCTGCAGGCGGCGGCTCAGCTTCCGGCCGAGGGAGAGCGGACCCGCCTGCTGCTGGCCGGGTACGAGCATTTTTCCAGCGTGATCACGGCGCACGGGAAAAACCCTGAACTGGCGGAAAGTTTGCTGCGGGCCCGGTGTCATCTGGCTGATATCAAACTCGCGCTCGGGGCTCCGCAGGAGGCGGCCGACCGGTTTGAAGAAGCCCGCGCGCAGATCGTCTTTTTTCTGGCGGCCCATCCCTCGCATCCGCAAGCGGGAGCCCTGCGGTTGCGCGCAGCGGACTGCCTGCTGACGGCCGCTCGTTTGCGTCTCGACGGCGGCCATTCTGATCCGGCGGTGCTGGGCGGGCTCGCGGCCTCGCTGGCTGAAGTCTCGGCGGCGGCAGAGAAAGCCGGGCATCCACCCGACTTGATGCGCCGCGTGGCGGATGGTGAATTAGTGCTGGCCCAGGCCGAACTGGCCCGGGTCTCGGGTGATTTGCCGACAGCTACCACCCGGGTCGATCGGGCGGCTGAGCTGGCCAACCAGTTGCTGAACGACCCGCGCCATGCTCAGCCCGGGGACAAAGTCCGGGTGGCTCGCGCCCTGCTGCTGCGCGGTCGCCTCGAGCGCCGCAATTCCCAATCTGAAGCCGCGTTGGCCACGCAGGTCGAGACCGCGCAACTGTTGCTGGAGTGCGGGGACCAGCCAGAAGCCCTTGATCTGCTCGCTCAGTGTTATGGCGAGACCGGGGCGATTTTGCAGGCGAACGGGGAAGCTCGCGACGCGGCGCGCGCCCAGGGCGAGGCGGTCAAAATTCTGAGTGAACTCGTCAAGCTGGCGCCCGAGCGGACTGATTACCGCATGATTCTGGCCGCCCGTTACGGCGACCTGGCTCAGCTGCTTCGCGAAAACGGCCAGGCTGCGCGAGCCCTTGATTATCAAAAAGGCGCCGTCGACATGGTCGCGGCGCTGCTCGAAAAAGACCCGGGCAATATGGCGCTGGCCACCACTCTGGCTCGCTTGCGCGCTGACCTCAGCGACTTGCTGGTCGCGCTCGACCAAAAACCTGAAGCCATGACCCAGGCTCAGCAGGCCCTGCAGTTGCTCGACCGGTTGAACCTGCCCGGTCCGCCTATTTCTACCGTCGACCTCTCGCATCGCATCGCCGTCGCCCGCAGCTACGGCGTGGTCGGAGAAGTGGCCGAAGGCGCCAAACAACTTGCTGCCGCCCAAGCGTGCTTCGAAAAAGCCGTCGCCCATTACGAGACCGCGGCGGCGGCCAACCCGGGAGACGGCCTGATCGATCGCGGCCTGACTGAGGTCCGCATGCACCTCGCCCGGGTGCGCCAGTAAACCTAAAAAGTAAGCTGAGCCCCTCATCGCGGAAAGCCGGTCGCGCCGGCGGTGCGCGGCCACGTGCTTAGCGAGGGAGGGGCGTACAGGTTTACTCCTGCCTCGCAGAGCCGCCCCGGGAGGGCCAGAGGTCATGGGTTGGCGTTGTTGGGCTGGCTTTTTCTCGGCCGGAGGAACCGTGTTTTTCTACTGGCGGCGGCGTCGTCTATTTCTAGGCTTAGATACATGAGCCATCCCACTGTTGACCGTGTTGCCGCCTTTGTTCCCTTTCGCGAGAAGATGCGGGCTGCAGGGCTCAATGATGCCGCCATTCGCGCTTTTGCCGGCAGTTATGACGCCTTGTGCCGTGGGGCCACTGGGCTGGTGGAGGAGGCGTCCATTGAGCCCGTGACCAGCCTGCCGCAGGCGTCCGCGCTGGATCTCACGCCGCAGCCTGAGCTTTTGCACCAGACTGTCGTCATCAAACTGAATGGGGGATTGGGGACCAGCATGGGGCTGGAGAAGGCCAAATCGCTGTTGCCGGTGCGCGGGGAGGATGCCTTTCTTGATTTGATCGCGCGCCAGTTGTTGCGGTTGAGAGCGCAGACCGGAGGTGCGGCGCCGCATTTCCTGCTGATGAACAGCTTCAGCACTTCTGACGACACGTGTGCGTATCTGGCGGCGCGGCAGCCGGCTCTAGGTGATCCCGCGGGGCTGGAACTGCTGCAGAACCGCGTGCCCAAAGTGCAAGCCGCAGATTTGGCCCCTTTAAGCTGGCCCGCCCAGCCGGATCTGGAATGGTGTCCGCCTGGACATGGCGATATTTATGCCTGCCTGCTGGGCAGCGGCTGGCTGGACCGGTTGCTGGCCCAAGGCGTGCGCTACGCCTTTGTTTCTAATGCCGATAATCTCGGTGCCACCCTCGACGAAACACTGCTGGCATGGTTCGCCCAATCCGGTCAGGCCTTCGCCATGGAAGTGACCCGCCGGACCGCCGCCGATCGCAAAGGCGGGCACCTCGCCCGCCGCCGCCACGACGGTCGCCTGCTGCTCCGCGAAAGCGCCCAGTGCCCGCCCGCCGATGAAGAGGCGTTTCAAGACGTCGATCGCCACCAGTTCTTCAATACCAATAACCTGTGGATCAGACTGGATCGCCTGCGCGACGAGTTGCTCCGCCTCGACGGGCTCATCCCGCTCCCCATTATCATCAATAAAAAAACCGCCGACCCCCGCGACCCCTCCTCCCCCGCCGTGCTCCAGCTCGAGACCGCCATGGGCGCCGCCATCGAGTGCTTTCCCGATGCTGGAGCCATCGAAGTCTCACGCACCCGCTTCGCGCCCGTCAAAACAACCGCCGATCTACTGGTCGTCCGATCCGATGCCTACGTCTTGACGGATGACCTGCGCCTCGAATTGCACCCGGATCGCGCCGGCCAGCCGCCACACATCACCCTCGACGCCTCTTGCAAACTCGTCGACGGATTGGAGAAAACTTTTCCGCATGGAGCCCCCTCCCTCCGCCAGTGTCACAGTCTGAAGATCCAAGGCCCGTTTGTGGTCGATGCCGGGGTGGCCATCCAAGGTGACGTCACGCTCGCGAATCCCGATCCCGAACCCAAGCGGCTGGCCGCCGGGACCTACACCGGATGATGCCGACCGCTGAGTCACGGCACTCGGCTCCGAATCTGACCGGGGATGGCCGGAGCTGCATTTAATAACTTTGAGGAAAAGAGAGTCTGTCTGTCATATTTTTTTAGAATTACATTATACAATAGTGTCGTTTTAAGCGATTCACGTTGCCGAAGGGGGGGGGTTGGTGGTAAGAATCTCAGTGAAACCCCATTCATTTTTTAATGAAGTCCCCCCAGCCAAAAACCCCAACTTCGCAGCGACCTCGGCGGATTCGCCCCTCAGGTGAGGCTGTAGAGACAGTTTTTCCGGTGGTTGGAATTGGGGCTTCGGCGGGTGGATTGGAGGCGGTGACGCATTTGCTCAAAGCCTTACCGCCGGACTTTGGCATGGCGGTGGTG
The DNA here is from genome assembly GCF_058122085.1 of Luteolibacter sp. Taxonomy (NCBI): domain Bacteria; kingdom Pseudomonadati; phylum Verrucomicrobiota; class Verrucomicrobiia; order Verrucomicrobiales; family Verrucomicrobiaceae; genus Luteolibacter; species Luteolibacter sp. Next base: position 7,484 of record NZ_JBIKBQ010000209.1, read on the forward strand.
CTGATTCAGCATCTCGATCCCACGCATGAGAGTGCGATGGCTGTTTTGTTGTCGCGGGCCACGTTGATGCCGGTGGTTGAGGCTCGGCACCGACTCAAGGTCGAGCCGGGGCATGTTTACGTTATTCCGCCCAACAAGAAGATGGGGATTTCCGGTGGGGTCTTACGGGTCATGGCGCGGGATGCGGACCGCAGACTTCCGAGCGCGGTCGACTTCTTTTTCCACGAGTTGGCGGTTGATTCGGGGGCTCGGGCGATTGGGATTATTCTTTCCGGGACGGGGGTGGACGGGACGCACGGCATTCAGGAGATCAAATCAGCGGGGGGAGTGACTTTCGCCCAGGACGAATCTTCTGC
>NZ_JBIKBQ010000210.1:0-2640 GCF_058122085.1 Luteolibacter sp.
GCCGGTCAGTCATCATCTGTTGCTGGATGAACTGGCGGGCGCGGGCTATCCCAGTTTGACCCGCATGGATGACGGCCATGTGGGCATCGTTTACGAAGGAAGCCAAGCGCAGCTGGTTTTCGAGAAGTTCTCGCTGGCCGAACTGGGGATTCCAGCCGCCGTCCGTAGTTGGGCGCATCCGCGCGAATTGAAGACGAAAAAATTGATCGATGCCGGCATCCACACGCTCGACTCAACCCCGATTCCACTCACTTCGAAATCTCTCGCGGACCATCCTGAGTTCACGAGAAATCATCCGTTCGACGGCCTAGCGGTCCGAGCCGCCTTGACCATGACTCCGTCGACCGGGGAAGCGCCGCCGGCGGGCTCACCGGCCTTTGAAGCGCAGCAGGAATGCTGTCTGGATGGTCTGGCTTGGTCGAAGTGGCCGTTGACTGATGAATCGGTGCGGGAGGCCGTCGCTGATTTTAAACGTGTGTCTTGGGGATCGCTGACCGACAATTTTTTGTGGTGGAACTGTCGTGGTGGGAGCGAAGTATTGAAGGGGGATCTGGCCAGCGATGCCGACTGGGAGGTGATTCGCGGCACGGTGCGGTTGGCGGCGCGGGTGTGCCGTGAGGCTGGGTTAAAGGGGTTTTTGTTCGATACCGAGCAGTACGGTTATTATGCGGGAACGAGTCGGCCGTATCCTTTTGGGGTGGGGGATGCTGAGTTATTGCGTCGGCGTGGACGTGACTGGATGGAAGTAGTTCAGTCGGAATTTCCGGAAGTGAGGGTTATGTTTACGTTTGCGTGGTCGCCTGATTTACCGGCCGCGGGATTTCTGGCGGGGGTCAATGATTTTATTGACGGTATGCTGGATGGGGTGGTGGCGCCTGGCCGGTTGATTCACGGCTATGAGAATACCTTTTATTACGGACAAGCGGCGGGATCGAGGTTTACGCAGACGGGGTTTGCTGGCGGGCGCCCGCGTTATGCCGAAGCGAGGGAGGCGTTGCGCGCCTGGCGCAGTTTCAGTCGGCATCCGGCAAAATTTGATGCGTTTGTTGATGTCGGCATGGCGGCGTGGATGGAGAGTGATCCGTGGAACTTGTGGGCTGGTTTCCCTAGCGGTACTCGCGACACGGTTTGGTCGAACGTGCCGCTGGCTCTGGCCTCTAGCGATGAATACGCGTGGTGTTGGTCCGAGCACACCAACTACTTTCACAGCGCCACCGCGGATGATCCGCGGCTGGCGTCACTCAATCCGTTTTTGGCTTCGCTGACCAACCAGACATTGAATACCGGCCGGGAAGCCGCGGTTCGGCTCAGCGAGGATTTTGCCATGGATCCGCTGGCCCGCGGCTGGTATTTCGATTTTGATTTACTGGCGGCCGGGCGCCGTGTCCGGCCTGAGCATGCGGTGTCGGTACTGGCTGAGGAATCGAGCTTTGCGACTTGGTCGGTGGCGGACAAGGCGGTACGATTTTGCGGGGCGGTGCCGACGGCGCCGGGCGAGTGGGAGCGGCCTCGCTTGGGCACGCAGCGTCGGCGGTTTGTTCATCCGATTCAGCCGTTGGCATCGGCCAATGGATTTTCGGCTACGCTGGATTTCTGCATCGACGACTTTGGACGAGCTCCTGAAAACCCCATGGTGCTGGGGATTTTTCACAGTGATGATCCCGTTGATCGACGCGCCTTCACGTTGCGAGTGGCTGGGCCAGAAGTTTTTTCCTGGCATGTTCCTGGGGCGGGTGGGGCGCCGGTCACGACGGTGGCGGCCCCGTTGCAGAGTGGGCGGATTTATCGGGTGCGGTTTCATTTTGAGGCGGCGACTCGGCAGTTTGACGGGACGTTGAGCGAGGTGGCGACGGGGGCGGTGCTGGGCAGCACGTCGGTGGTGTTGGATGCGGCTGGCGATGGATTTGGGGGTGATGAGATTGGGCTGGCGCAGTGGGATGCTGGTTATGGGCTGGCGGCGATAGAGACGGCTTATCGGTACCGTTTGTTGGCCGTGGAGTTTGATGGCCGCTGACGGTCGGGGGGGCGAGGCGGCGGTCCCGCTTCCGATGGCCCGTTGTGATGCTGGTTTTCATCGGGTTGGAGTGCGGCCGGGGAGGGGGAAGTAAAATGGCGTTCTGTTGAGTATAAGAGGTGCAGAGTGGTGATTTCTCTGCGACGGTGAGGTCATGCCATTTCGCGCCCTCGGTCTTGACGACCGCATTCTCCAAGCCGTTCAAGAAGCGGGTTACACTGAGCCGACGCCTATTCAGGCGGCGGCGATTCCCGAAATTCTGACTGGACGCGACCTGACGGGTATTGCCCAGACTGGCACTGGCAAGACGGCGGCCTTTACGCTGCCGATTCTTTCCTTGATGTTGCATCCCAAAGCGGGCGGCTCTCAGCGGCCGGGAGGAATGAAGACGTTGATTCTGGCGCCGACGCGTGAGCTGGTGGTGCAGATTGAGGAAAACCTCCGTGCGTACGCCAAACACGTGCCTCTGAATGTGGCCATGGTTTATGGCGGGGTCGGGGAGCGTCCGCAAATCCGGGCGCTGCGTCTTGGTACCGAGGTGATTGTGGCTACTCCGGGACGGTTGCTGGATTTAATGGGCCAGGGGTATGCCGATTTTCAAGGGTTGCAGCATTTGGTTCTTGATG
>NZ_JBIKBQ010000211.1:0-7947 GCF_058122085.1 Luteolibacter sp.
CGTAAGCCGCGCAAGGCTCTACCAGCTACGCACTGACTACCTCAAGGACAAGCCCGACTATCAGCCCAAGGCCAGCGGAGGCGACCGGCGTGATGACTGGCCGCCCGAAGTCGTCGATTTTCTCAAGGGCTTCCTGCCCGTGCAAAGTCCACCTAACTATCAACTCGTCGCCGACGAGATGGACCGGCTGTGCAACTTCAAGCGGGCCCGCGCCACTGTCCAAACCTACGTCAAAACCAACCTCTCGCACCTGGTTCCCACGCCCACGCCCAAGAAGCGCACCTACCGGCGCTTCCGCCGTGCCCACGTCGGCGAACTTTGGCAGCATGACAGTTCGATCCACCAGTGGTGGCCGGCTCCGCAAAAACAAACCTTGCTGCTCACCGTCGATGATTGCTCGGGCGTGTTTGTCGCGGGCCGCTTCGTCGAGCGTGACACCACCTGGAACCACTTCATGCACTTCCGCGAGGCTTTCGAGCGTCACGGCCTGCCGGAGGCGATCTATACCGACGCCCTGAGCCTCTTCGGACCAAGTTCCAGCAATCATCACGCCGATCCGCGCAGCGAGTTCCAGCGTGCCTTGCGGGCGCTGCACGTCGCGCACCTCGTGGCTCCAACGCCCCAAGCCAAAGGCAAAATCGAGCGCGCCTTTCAAACCTTCCAAAACCGCCTCGTCACCCTGATGGCCCACGCCGAAGTCAGCGACTGGAAATCAGCCGATTCAATCCTTCAGATGGAAATCCTACGCCAAAGCAGTAAAATCCAGCGCACCACCGGCAGGATCCCGTCCGAAGTTTGGGACGAGCAGTTGCTCAAACGCACGGCTCGCCTGAGTCCCGCACCTGCGTCAACCCTGCTAGATCTTCACTTCTCCCTGCGAGCAACACGCAAGGTTCACACCGGCCCCTACATCGAATTCGACGGCCAGAGTTATGAGATCGCACCCACTTCCCGCAAGGTGGTCACCGTGCTTTTCCACCCGTTTCGCAAGCTCTGGGTTCTCGATCATTCACCAAAGTTAACCTGGCCCCCGATTCTCGGCCATTTCACGTTGAAATCTGTCTAGTTTTACTCCGGCGAAAAATCCAGTTTTGAACCAGCGCCGACAGGCTGGCGGTTTTTTGTTGACGTGGCGGCTCGCCCGCGCGCGCGAGGTCGCAGGAACGTGACGCCTGAGACTGCAAGCATGCTCCGCTCGGCATTTGCGGAGAGTATGAGCAAGGGGCAGGGTGGGGATCACGGACAGCGACGTGCTGCAAAAGATGGAGAAAATCCAAAACCTCATGATGAGGTTTTGGACTCTGAGCCACAAAGCACATCCGCTGCGATAGCAAAAGCCACCGGAGTTTCAAAGGCAACCGTTGAACGCGACGTTCAACTTGGCAAAGCCTTGGACAAGCTAGGCATCGACCGCAAGGGACAAGGCGGGAATCACGGCAGTCAATTCGGCCGGCGGAACCTCAGTCCATACGAGCGCACCCGCCTGGCCCTGCGGCTGGAGGAGGCGATCAAGGAGCGGGCGAAGGCGAACATGGTCAAGGGAACCAATCAGCATAGCCCTAAGCAGAATTCTGCGGAGGCCTCCAATCCCATCGAAACCCGCGAGGAGATCGCCAAGCTCGCCGGGGTGTCCCGCGCCCGCAATCACGGCGCAGGCCATGAGAGGCGAGATCGGCGGCACCGGGGAGTGGAATCGTTACTGCAACCGGATTGCGTTTGGCGCAGGACGGGGATGGGCCGATTGTTTCGAATAAAGGCAGTTTGAGGGCAATGCACTTTTTCCTGCTAGTTTTCCGATGGGCTTTTCGTTTTCGTAACTCGCTGAAAACGAATGGCGGATCGGCAAGGAAGCTTGCCGAGGACGTGCTAATGTATGATTGCATTGGTGTTTGTTCGTTGGTTGGTTAGCCGGGCGACGCTGAGTGCATCGCCTTTAACGGCCATTGTGTGTGAAATCCGTGAGGAATCCGGGGATTCTGTCGCGGATTTCGAGTGGATTTGAATCCCGACAAAATCATGCCGTTGCCCGGAATTAGGGAGTCGGCATGTCTGGTCAGGTTCTCTTCCATCCGTCACACATCTGCCAGATCGGTGAGTCGGATCAAGGTCGTTTTTTGCATTTTAGAAAAGTCACGGTTTCCGCTCGGGGGTGATGATGGAACACGCCGGGATGAGCGAGATGGACATCTCCAACCGGACGCGGGGACGTGTTCCTCCACTTCAAGCTACCCTATGACGCGCCGCCGCCCGAGGGGTGAGCGTCCCGTTTGTCGGCAGGATTGGAAAGTTGGATTTATGACAACCCAATCCATCGAAATACCTTGTCTCTTCGCCCGGTCCTGCCAATCTCTTCCCGACATCGCGAGAGTCCGCCGTAAGAGGGGGCCGGCAACCTAGCAGAGACGCCAAGGTGCTACCGGATCGAAAGAGCCGGCATGTGGGAGCAGGACCAGACAGACCTGCCCAACAAGAGTCTCACCGGAATTTTCCGACGCCCGTGCTGATGTCATCAGGACGGGCGTTCTGTTTTTCCGGGCATCGCGATGTCGTGAATCCAAACCACGACATCCCCATGAATCAAATCGCAGCGCCCGTCATTTCCCGCCGTCAGAAGACCGCGGGAGCCAACCACCATCTCTGGAACAACCACGGAAACTGGTGGTTCCATGGGACCTTCCATCTGCCCAATGGCACCGCCGAACGCGTGCGCGTGAACCTCCGGACACGCGATCTGGAGACCGCCCGCCTCCGCCGCGACAACATTCTCGCCGGCCGCTGTTTCCAAACCCTTCACACCCAAGCCGCATGAAAGCCTTCCCCATCAACAATCATCTGAAAACCGAGCTTAATCCCGCCTATCACCAAACCGTCTTTGAATACATTCCCGCCGGAAAGCCCGACGACTTTTGGGTGATCACCGCCTACAACCCCAAAGGCAGGCCTGCGGACCCGGGGGACAATCTTGCGGCGGATGTACGGCTCCGCGCTGACCTAGCGAGGCTGAAGATCACTCCGTTCCGCATCATCGGGCTTTCTCCCGATGAAACACATGCGGAGCCGGGCTGGGGATTTCCATCCGATGAGGCCACTGCGTTTGAGATCGGCCGGCGATACCAGCAGGAAGCCGTGTATCACTTCACCGCAGGGCGCATCGACCTTGTGGATTGCAAGACCCTTGAGCGCCACCCGCTGGAGAATCCTGCCACGCGCATCCGCGATCCGAGGGAGGTTCGCCATTTCACCCTCTTTGTCGGCTCCCCGGCCGGTCGCAACCGACTCGATCCGCTGGAATACGCCGGCGTTTGCACACGAGTCGGAGCCTTGTTTCCCGGCTTCACCATCCAGCGTGCCGATGGCTGTTCCCAGTCGCGCTTCGAGGATACGCTTCTGATTCACATCGCCACCCGGGAACCCCAAAAGATCCTCGAAGTCGTCCACACCCTCCACGGCTTCCTCAACCAGGACGGCATCGGCATCTCGCACAATGGAATCTACCAGCGTGTCCGTGACTGGAGCGATGATACCCTTATTCTCGAATCCTTCAACCTCATCCGAGTCGGATCCGTCCCGATCGCCGCCCAACAAGCGAAGCGATCCAAATGACCTCCAGCGAAGCGCCAGCTCATCAAGAGGCCCACGAAAATCCGTATTTTTCCAACACCCGATTTTTTCAAACCTACCCCTCCATTTGTCCCACCCCCGGTGGTAAAAATGACTGTAACAACCGACTGAACCACGACCCCACAACACCATGAGCAAGAAATCTGACCAAGTCACACCCGCCGCCGTATCCTTCCGTCCCAGCTCCTACTGGGAGGACAATGATCCGCTGGCGGCCATCCTCCGAAACGTCAAGGGAGCCAATCGACGCCAGATAATCACCGACTACTGGAATGCCGGCCGAATCGAGGATCTCGACCCGGACCTGCTCTCCGACGAAACCGTCCCCGAGCTGCGTCAGTTTCTTGAACGGCTGCATCCATCGTTCATGGGCGGTGAATACCTGCCCGAGCTGCTGCCTGCCGAGGTGGAAATCGCCCGCATCTCACTGCAGTCGACCACTTTTGACGTGATCAGCATCCGCGCCCACCGCGAGCCAGGCAGCGAACTCATCCACTACCGGATCGAGGATGAATACGACACCCACTTCGAGTTCGAGCCCCCGACATCAGCCGAACCACTCACCCATGACGAGATGGTCGCGCTCATCGACGGCGTTGACGGCGGGAATGGGGGCGGCCTGGCACTCTGCTACAACGAGATGAACTTTGAGTGCGTGGGTGACGCCGATTCACTGCGCAACTTCACCACGGTCAGTTCCACGTTCTACCCGGACCTTGAGGACCATTACGAAGCGCTGTTCGACCGGTGGGTGGAGGAAAAACAGGAACTCTGCCACGACGAGGAAGATGAAGGGAAATAATCCGGGGAACGCCCAGCCAGACACCCTCCATCTCCTGACCGCCAGCATTCAATCCCTACCCCAACCATCATGAACCGTCGCAACTTCCTCATGCTGTCCGGCGCCGCCGGCGGCTCCTGCCTCATCCCCGCCGCAATCGCCCGCCGCATCCGCGACGTCTGCCTCGGCAACAGCCAGTCGCTCATCCTCGCTCCGGAGCGTTTCTCGTTCGACCTCCATGCCGAGGAATGTTTTGGCAAATACACGCTCCATCTGGGCGATCCCAACGAGGAACCGGACTACCCGACCCTTCGCGAGTTCGTCGAAGACAAGGGATTCTCTCCCGACGATCGCCGCTCGCTCCGCGACTACCTCATTAACTGGAGGGGCTACGATGTGCCATCAGAGGGCCGGACCTCGCCTGTGATCGATAAACTGGTCACCATGCTGGATGACCCCATCGACGGCTACGAGCGAAGTCACTGGATGGATTGGGACTTCGAAATGCATGACAGCCCGATGGCTCGAGCTTACAGCTACCTGTTGGACCTTCCTCTTGATGACGGAGAAAACCCCGGTGACTTCGACCTTGGCTCCCTGTCATTCATCGAGGGCGATCGACCCGGCTCGAACCTGACCTACGTCGAGGCCGACAGCCTGGCCGCCATCGCCAGCCTCCAGCACCGCCTCAACGCCCTTCAAACCGGCGCGCGAATCGTGATCGCTTGATCCACAACGTAGTTCAAGACCCTCAATGCCCATCCGCTTGACCCCGTGACGGATCGCCCCGGGCTTGCTAAGGCTTCCTCGTGACCGCCGCCGAATACCGCCTGGCCCTCGACGCGCTGCCCTTTGGCAAGCGCCTTCCGGGAGCAGTGTATCTCATCGATCCCGGCGAGGATTCGCGCATTCCATCTCTGCTCCGCATCACCGTGTCAGAGCTTCGCAAGCGGCTGGAAATCGGGCCGGAATACAACCTGTTGAAGTTCCATACCGCTGCGCCGAAGATCTCCTTCCTTGGCTACCCGGATTTTGAAAAGGACCCACATCCCGCCTTGAAGGAGGCGATCATCGTCGATCTTGTCACCGGAAAAACCCGCCGCGACGACTACCGGACCCGCGCCAATCCTCCGATTCTCCACCGCAAGGAAACCTTCCTGCCGCCGGAACACCCGCTGCACGGGAAGTTCGCCAAGCTCACGCGACAGGAGGAGGATGCCGGCTTGTTGGAGGACACTTCACGGATTGGTTTCCGTCTGAACTGGGAACGTGCACTCGCCGGAAAGGGTTTTGGGTTCAAAGGCCATCGTCTCGTTGAGACAGGGCAGGGGACACTCGCATCCGAGGCCGCGCCGAAGAAGAAAATCCACCGTCACAAGACCGCGCTCGTTCGCCGTGAAATATCCAAACCGGTGAAAACCCTGCTGGAACTCGGCCAACTCCGACGCGGTGAATCTTTCTTCGACTACGGCTGCGGTCATGGTGGCGATGTTCTCGCGATTGAAAAACTTGGCCACCCCTCCAACGGCTGGGATCCGGTCCACGCGCCGGAGGTTGCAAAACAGGCCGCCGACGTTGTGAATCTCGGCTTCGTCCTCAACGTCATCGAGGATCCGGCGGAACGGGTGGATGCCTTAGTCGATGCATGGAAATACGCACAGCGGGCGTTGCTTGTCTCCACACTCATCGCCGGTCAGGAAGCCTACGATGATGTCCTTACATTCGGCGATGGCGTGCTCACGCGACGCGATACATTCCAGAAATTCTTCGAACCTGCCGAAATCCAGGCCCTGCTCGAAGACACCTTGCACACCGAAGCTGTGCCGGTCGGCCTCGGCATCTATTTGGTCTTCCGCGACACGGCGGAACTCCACGACTTTCTCGCCTCTCGCGCACGCCGCTTCATCGACTGGGAATCGCTCTCGCGCCGCCTCGGCATCCTCAAAGCACTCCGGGCGAAACGCGATCCCTACGACACGCACCGCGAACTGCTCGATGACTTTTGGGAATCCGTGCTCGTTCTGGGCCGCATCCCGCGTGACGAAGATTTCGACCGGCTCGCCGATGTCCGCCAGGCCTGCGGCTCGCTGCCACGCGCCCTCCAGATCTTCATCGACCGCTTCGGCGAGCCGACCTTCACCGCCGCTCGCCAACGCCGGAAAGATGATTTGCTCGTCTTCATCGCCGCCGCCCAGCTCCGCCGGAAGATCCCATTCAACCAGCTTTCCCTCCGCCTCCAGCGCGATCTGCGCGCGTTCTTCGGCAGCTACGCCAACGCCGAGGAAAAAGCCCGCGAACTCATGTTCGCCGCCGGCGACTCGGACGAGTTGGAAATTGCCGCAGCACAACTCGACTTCGGTTTCCTCGATCCGAAGGAAGGCCACTTCACCGTCCACCGCAGTCTGCTCGACGAACTGCCGGTCATCCTTCGCGTCTATGTCGAGTGCGCGGCGCGCCTTTACGGTGATCCCCGCGAGGCCGACCTCATCAAGATCCACCTGCACTCCCGCAAGCTCACGTTCCACTACTACCGGGATTTCGACACCACCCCGCTCCCCGAGTTGCTCACCCGCATCAAGATCGATCTCAAGCGTCTCTTCGTCACCGTCATTGATCATACCAACGGAGCCGAACACCAGCTTCTGTTTTTCAAAGAACGCTTCCTCGCCAAGGATCACCCGGACCGCCCGAACATGGAGCGCTTCAGCGCCAAGCTCCGCAAACTCGGCCTTCGCGAGGAAACCATCGGCTACGGGCCGTCGAAGGAAAAGTGGGAGGAGTGGAATCAGGAACGGTAGGGCTTGGCGGCCTCGCCGTGCCGTGACTCCCGCCAGTCAATGAACTTCTCCCCGCCACCTATCAACCTGTTGCCAGTTTCACGCCCCCTTGCCGTTGTCGCAATCAAGCGACCATCCGAGCGACTCTGCAACATGCGTGGCGAACGCCGGGACACTTCGCCCGAGCTTTTCCAGATAGAGTCTCGGTTCCAGTTTTCTATCGCGAGCCATATCGCCGAGTTTCGCCACCACCACGTCCGGCGCGATGGTGTACAAGGTGATCAAGTAGTCAGCCGGATGCACCGCATGAATCTCCCACGGGGCGAGAGCCGTCGCACTGAAGTCACGAAGGTTGAACGTCACGATGGTCGATGCGCCGGAACGAATCGCCGTCGCCAGCACGTGGCGATCCTTGACGTCGTTGATCAGCACAGGTTCCAGGCAGGATGCATCCTCTATCAGAGCTTCTGCAAAGTGTTTTTGAACCTCGTTTCGCCAGTGATCCGCTAGATCTTGCGGCCAGTTCAACTTGGTGACGTGAGTCCGGGTTGTTTCGTCCAGGATCTCATTGGACCAGATCGGCGAATAAAGACGCGGGCGTTCGGCGAGGCGTAGGAACAGGTCACAGATGCCATGGTTGGCCAGCACACAAGCGTCGAGCACGACTCTGTAATTCGCGCCTTTCATTCACCCGTGTAACTTGCGTCATCGAGTCCGGCAACTTGGACTTTCTGGAAGAGGCTGCTCATGCCTTCCCGGCGGGCGGCG
>NZ_JBIKBQ010000212.1:0-2741 GCF_058122085.1 Luteolibacter sp.
TGGGTCTGGGCCGTAAAACAGTGGCAAGCCCTGTAGGGGCGTCATAAAAGGGTGGGTTTTTCTGGCCGAGGACCTGAGCCTAGAATTTCACGGCGTGGGTTTCGCCCTTACAGGGCTTGGTCCTTTTTTTGCGAAACATTCCCAGGGCGATGCCCTGGGCTTTCGCATGGCGCCCCGTTGGGGCTTAGGTCATTGCCCTGCGGGCGAATGCTGAATCGTTCCTGTAAACCGCTTATTACATTGATATTTAATAACTTGCATGTTTTTACTTAACCCGTCATCCCTACTTTCAGGTTTACGCCCGCAACGTGGCCAGCAGCGACTTCAGTTCAGCGGCGGGCCACTGCCCCGGCACCGTGGATTCGTCCAAATACCCGTAGTTTAACACCGAACCAAGCTGGCCCAACAGCAGTCGGGAGACGCGGCCGAATCGACCCATCCCCATCAAGCTCAGCGCAGTGGATGAATCTGACTCCAGCAGGGAGGCCAGCACCTCCAAGTCCGCACTACACTGCGGCGTGACCGCGAATTTCACGATGTCCGCGCCCAGACTCAGCGCTTCGGCGCATAAATCATGCAAGACCACTTCGGCGGGCTGCCCTAGAAAATCATGATACGAGGCCACCACCAACGCTCCGCCCTCGTGCGCCTGATGCACCACCTCCCGAAAGACGCAAAGATTGGAAATTTCAATATCCACCAGTTGAAAATCGTCCACCAAACTCCCCAGCAAGGCGCGCCGCGGGGTCAGCCCAAGCTGATTCAGGCCGCCTTCACGCGGATCGCGCACCGTGAGCAGCGTCGGCCAAGGGCAACTCGCCGCAGCGGAACGAACAGCGGCGGCCGCGTGCGGACAGGCGTCCACCCGGAATTCCACCACGTCACAGGCGCCCGCCACCGACGCCCAATCACCACCCGGCAGGCCCGCCGTCAGCAGGCTGCCGACCACATTCACGGCGTCAAGCCTGATAGATTTTTCCGATGCAACGGGTGAGGTCATGCGCTAGACTGGGGTTTATCAGGTGACAACACCGCGGCCTTTCGCGGTTCATCTCACTGATTTATTGTTTTTGATCATGCTGGGCCGCAAGCAGGAAATCAACCTTCAGTTCAGCCAGCTCCTTGATGTGGTGCTGCTCCTCGTCGCATTCGTCATTGCCTACCAAATCAGGGTCATTTTCCCGGGTTTGTGGATTTTCAGTGATGACCCGGTCCCGGAAATAAACCGGTTCTACTGGCTGCTCGCCATCATCGCCCCTTTCACCCCGCTGGTTCTGGAATTTTTTGGGTATTACGATCCCCCATTGCATAAACAGCCGTGGCCCTTGTGCTCGATCGGTCAGATGATCAAGGCCGGCATGGTCATTGGCGTGGTCATTGGAGCGATTGTCATTTTTGCCCGCAAAAGCGCCGAAAGCCGCGCCGTCCTCGCCCTCCAAGTCGTGGTCGCCCCCGCCCTGCTCCTGACTAAGGAATGGCTCGTGCGCGGCCACCTGCGCCGGAAAATCCACGTCACCGGATGGCGAGAACGCGTCGTCTTCGCCGGCGAACCCAAGGAAATGGACAAACTCATCGCCTCGCTGCCGCGCTCGCAGCGCGACGAAATTAACATCGTCGCCCGCACCGACCTCGGACAACAATCGATCGAAGACTTTGTCAAAACATTGCACACCGCCTCCGTGGAACGCGTCATCGTGGCCGCAAATCACGTCCAGTTCGACAAAATTCAAGACGTCATCAACGCCTGCGAAATCGAAGGCGTAGAAGCATGGCTCTGGACGGATTTTGTCAAAACCTCTATCGCTCGCCCGAGCTTCGACACTCTCGGGGGCCAGCCCATGCTCGTTTTCCGCTCCACCCCAGACGCCTCTTGGGCACTGCTGGCCAAACGAGTCATCGACGTCGTCGGAGCGTCCGCCATGCTCCTTTTCCCCGGGCTGCTCTTCTTATTGATCGCCTGGATCGGTACCCGCCTGCAGTCGCCCGGACCCGTGCTCTTCACCCAGCGCCGCAGCGGCAAAAATGGACAGCCCTTCACCATGTTCAAATTCCGCTCCATGCACACAGACGCGGAACAACGAAAGGCCGAACTGGAATCCCTCAACCAAATGAGCGGACCGGTCTTTAAAATCGAAAACGACCCGAGAATCTTTCCCTTCGGCGCTTGGATGCGCAAGATGAGCATCGACGAATGGCCGCAGTTTTGGAACGTGCTCCGCGGTGAAATGAGCTTGGTTGGCCCCCGCCCACTTCCAGTCTACGAGGTCGAACGATTTTCCGCCGCCGCCCAACGCCGCCGCCTCAGCGTCAAACCAGGCCTCACCTGCCTCTGGCAGGTCAGTGGCCGGAATTCCATCAAAGACTTTGACGAATGGGTCGAGCTCGACCTTCGCTACATCGACAACTGGTCGCTCTGGCTCGACATCTCAATCCTGCTGCGCACTCTGCCCGCCGTGATTCTGGGGTCAGGCGCCAAATAAGTCGGCCCGGGACCAGACGAGCCCGGGTCCAGCCATGCACCCGATTTCTGCGGCCAAGACGTTTTTTTGGCAGGGGGCCGGATGCGAAGAAGCGGTTTCGGATCCGAATCTTTTGTAGCCGTGGGTCGCTGACCCCGGTCGCCACGCCGAACGCCTCTCCGAACGTCTTTTTGGCTGGGGACCGGATGCGAAGAAGCGGTTTCGGAGCCGTTGTCTTGAGGGATGTGGCCTGAGGGCCAGTTGTGGAAATCGGGGCCAGCG
>NZ_JBIKBQ010000213.1:0-3552 GCF_058122085.1 Luteolibacter sp.
CCCGCTTTTTCATTTACCCCACCTCAAAAGCCATGCTCAAACTTCTGCGCCTTGCGGCCATCTGCGCCCTGACGGGCAGCCCATTGTGGGCGGCCCCCAGTAAACTCGATCTTAAAGACGGCGACCGGGTCTTGTTGATTGGTGACACCCTCATGGAGAGGGAGAACAACTACGGATATCTTGAAGCCCGCATGCGGCAGGAATTTCCGGGCCGTTCTTTTGCGGTCCGCAATCTTGCCTACAGCGGTGACAGTCCATTGGGCGCGTCGCGGGCGAGTTTTGATCCGGTCGACAAGGGAGTGGACAGTTTGAAGCAACAACTGGCTGTGGTGCGGCCGACAGTGGCCATCTTGGGTTACGGTATGGCGGCGAGTTTGGAAGATTTGACCTATCGCCAAAACGATCCAGTGCTCAATCCCGACCCAGCTCGTTACGGCCTCGACCACAGCCCTGCTAAATTCCGTCGGGAATTGCTCGCCCTGATGGACCTGATCAAAGAGGCCAGCCCCGGGGGGAGCGTGCGTTTTGTTTTTGTCGGACCTGTTCGACACGAAGACATGCGCGGCATCCGGCCTGGACTGCCCGACCCTGCCGGGCACAACGCCCTGCTGGCCGAGTACGAAAAAGTGATCGAACAACTCGCCGCGGAAAAACAATCCCCTTTCGTCCGCGGTGAATGGAAACAAGCCGCAGGCATCAATCTGCCTCAAGGCACAGACAACGGCATTCACCTGACTCCCCAAGGGTTTCGCGCCCTCAGCGCCAGCGTGGCCGCCCAGCTGGGCTGGAAGTCTGACGCCGCCGCATGGGATACCGAAACACCCTCACAACAGCTTCTCCGTCAAGCTATCCTGCGGAAAAACGCCCTCTTCTTCCACCGCAGCCGTCCAGCCAATTACACGTACATCTTCGGCTTCCGGAAAGGCGAACAAGGACGCAACGCCGTAGAAATCCCCAAGTTCGACCCACTCGTCGACAAGGCCGAGGCCAATGTCATCGCCATCGCCGCAGGTCAGCCCAGCACCCTGCCCCCCGAACCGCCAAGCGAAACCAAACTGCCCGTCATTCCATCGCTGCCACGCCCGGATTTCACCATGGATGCCGGCTTGGAAATGACCAGCTACGCTGAAAATCCACTTTTGGAAAAACCTGTCGGTATGAGCTGGGATGCCGACGGGCGACTGTGGGTGGCCACTTCCAACACCTATCCACAAGTCAATCCGGACGATCTCGGGGCCATGATGGAAGGGAATTCCTCGAAGTTTGGTCCCTCGACCGGAAATGATCGCATCATCCTCCTCGAGGACACCAATCGCGACGGCGTGGCGGATGTCTCCCGCATCGTGGCTGACAAACTGCTCATTCCAGCCGGCGTCGCCCCGGATACCGAAGGCGGGTGTTTCGTCGGCGCGAGTACAGAACTTCTTCACCTCAGCCAACCAGGAGCCGATGGCCTACTCAGCGAGCGCCGCATCGTGCTGAGCGGATTCGGCACCGAAGACACTCACCACATCATCCATGGCCTCCATTGGGGCGTGGACGGTCGCCTCTATTTCCAGCAAACCATTTACATCCACTCGCACGTCGAAACCCCCTGGGGATTGGTTCGCGCCAACTCGGGCGTCGCGTTTGCCTATGATCCCAATACGGAGCGGCTCGAAGTCCA
This sequence comes from Luteolibacter sp., assembly GCF_058122085.1. Taxonomy (NCBI): domain Bacteria; kingdom Pseudomonadati; phylum Verrucomicrobiota; class Verrucomicrobiia; order Verrucomicrobiales; family Verrucomicrobiaceae; genus Luteolibacter; species Luteolibacter sp. The sequence continues at coordinate 1,667 of NZ_JBIKBQ010000213.1, forward strand.
TTCCAAAGGGCTGGTCAATTGCTGGGGACAGCAAGAAGACATGAATGGCCAGACGTTCCTCACCTCGGGTGCGGATGGCAACGGCATTAGCTGGGCTTTTCCCGGCGCGGTCCTGCCTCCATCAGAAGGCGCGCGACGCACGATCAACAGCGTCAGCCCCGGTTCGTATCCGAAATTTTGCGGGTTCGAAATCATCAACAGCCCGCTTTTTGGTCCGGAATGGCAGGGGCATGCCCTCACCAATGATTTCCGCGCTCACCGCATTGTCCGATTTAGTTTCAATGACTTGAGCGTAAACCCGAATGCCGCAGAACAAAAATCCGGCTACGTCACCAAGGTCGAGCCGGACATCACCCGCACGGAAGACGCCGCCTTTCGCCCGATCGCCCTGTCCATGGGACCAGACGGCGCCATCTATGTCGCCGACTGGACGAACCCGATCATCAACCATGGTGAGGTCGATTTCCGCGACCCACGGCGCGACAAGCAACGCGGCCGCATCTGGCGCATCGCCCCCACCGGCAGCCGCCCGCTGGCCTGGGAACCACTGACCGGCCAACCCGTCGAAAAACTGCTCAGCCGCCTGCTTTCACCCAATCGCTGGGAGTTTGAGCAAGCCCGTCGCGAGCTGTCCCGCGTGCCAGTCGAAACATTGCGCGCCGCATTAGGGCCGTGGATGAAAGATGAAGTCACCCGCCGTCATGCCGCTTGGCTGCTCAGCGGACGGACTCAGAACACAGCGCATCTGTTGGCCATGGTGGATCCGCAGTCGGTCGACCAGACCAGTGTGCAGACGGGTCTGCGCGAACTGGGAAAAGCGTATGGAGCGCATGGCACGAAGGATCTCAGCCCGTTCGCAACGTGGGTCAAAGCGGGCCGCGATCCGCGGACCAGACTGGAAGCATTCCGAGCACTGGCTCGCATCCGGACTTTTGAAAGCGCCGACTTGGTCCTGCGCAATCTGCCGACGGACCCGGCGGATGACTTCCTCGACTTTGCCGCGTGGACGACGGTCAACGAACTGGCCCGCCCGTGGTTTGAGGAAATTGCCGCGCATCCGGAAAAAATCGTCGGCCGCGAAGCGCAATTGACCGCGCTGACAACCATCGCCGCACCGGTCGTGACGGCGCCATACATGCAGCAGCTCTTTGCTGGAAGGACGATCGATGCTGACGGCCGCGGGCCGTGGATTGAGTTGATCGGAAGTGCGGGTGGCCCAGCCGAGCTCACCACGCTCTACAGCAGCTTCATCAAAGAAGGCGCGCTGCAACCAGAGGCCCGCCTCCGGGCCGCCGCCGCCCTCACCGGAGCCGCGCGCGGCCGCAACTTGCGCCCGGATGGCGACCTCAGCGGTATTGTGTCACTGCTCGCATCGTCCGACCGACCGCTGCTGTCCGCAGCGATCGCGCTGGCCGCAGAATGGGGTCAAGTGACGGCCGTGCCGCCGCTCGCCCAATTTGCCGCCAACGAAACCGATGCCGGCCTGCGCGGAGAGGCGCTCAGCGCCCTGCGGAAAATCGGACAACCCGCAGCCGTCGATGCCTTGCGCACACTGGTGGCGACTCAGCAACCGATGACCGTCCGACGCGACGCGCTCCCGCCACTGGCCGTGCACGCCCCCCAAGAGGCCCTCAAATCATTGTCGTCCATCATGGGCTGGATCACCAATCAAGAAGCCGCCGCCGTTCTCTGGCGCGAGCTTTTCCAAATCAAGGGGTTTGCCGAACTCCTGGCCCGCGAACTGCCCAATGACCTGACCGTCGACGCCTATGCCTCCGCCCTGAAGGTCGCCCGCGGCATGGGTGACAACGGCCAAGCATTGGTCGCCGCACTCTCGCCCATGGCCGGAACAACCTCCGCAGAACGCGATTTCCCCGCTGAAATCG
>NZ_JBIKBQ010000214.1:0-3172 GCF_058122085.1 Luteolibacter sp.
TTTCTAGAAAAAGGTTTCCGCGGAGCCGGGGAGGCTAATTTTTTTGAGCCCAAAAAAAAGGACGACATTCTTGCGGAGCGCGCCCGTCAGCTCGTAGCGGCTCTAGAGCGCTCGCTGCTCGAAGACTGGCTTGCCGGCAATGAGCATCACATCACAGACAATTTTTCCGCCATTGTGTCCTCCACGCGGGGCCATCTGGAGCGCTTTCAGGCTGAATTTAGAAAGCTGACGGCGGAAATTGAAGTTGAGCGCAATAAACTCCTGCCTCGGCGGGATTACAACGAGGCCGAGCTTCAGGTAGTGGGCAAAGTGTCTGCCTGGTTCGGCAAACAAGTTGAAATCTTCAATGCATATTGCGACGCCTCTCGAGGGCTGAATCTGCTCGAAACACAAAAGCAAGCCGCTCTCTACGCGGATCGCCTGATCAGCAAGATCCTGCCCCTGCTCGAAGGTCTCAATTCTCGTGTGACCAAAGTCGATACGTGGTTTAAGCAATTGGCCACGGAATGGACCGACGAGACAAACGCTCTGTTAAAAAAGCCCGATCCTAATCAGAAGGCGGATCAGTCAGGCGACTTGGTGCAGTATGTCGATTATGACGAAATCACGGAGTCGGTCGAACGCTTCAAGAAGGACAAGCAAACGGCAGATGAGCTGGTGATAGCACTTCGGCGTGTTCTTCATGCCGCACGTGGTCAGACCCATGACTTTGCCTTCGTAGATAAGATGCTTTCCAATGATGCGCAAAGCAACAAGGTGACTGGCGAACTCCGGGACTTATTTGAGCGTGAATCCTACACAGTTAGCCTTGAAGCTCATAGGCAGTTTCAGCAGCGGCAGGACAGCACCTTCAAACCCGTCTTGCGACTGAATATCGTAAAGAAACTTGCAGACGACCACGGGGGGCTTGTTTCCGGCGCATTGCGGGCCCAACTCAACGAAATCATGGAGAAAGCCATGCCTTCCCTGGCTTTTGATCCCAGTGCTCAGCCCACTGAGCACCCCGTGCCACAACAACCGATTCACCGATGCACAGTCTTCGTGCCGCAATGCGCAGAGCTAGGAAATTCGCCGTTTCGAGACGAGTTTTGTCTGGCTTTGGTTCAAATGCAGGGAAATCGCAACAGAATTATTAAAATCGTCGATATACCAGAGGAACGGAATACATCTGAGATAGTTTTTCTCTCGACGGTACACTTTTTCCCTTTGCGTATGGTGCAGCCCGTAGTGGCGCTTAGTCAACGCTTCAAAACAAAACTTGATGAAGATCCGGAAAACACGCGATTCCTCCATTTTGGTGAAACTCATAAGTCGGAACTTCCGGATCTAATGAAGAAGGACGATGCAGCCTTGAAAAAGGAGGCGTTGCCTTACTTGGTTCTCGCTTCGGAACTCGATCTTCTTCATGTAGTGGAAGGAGCGGAACTGGATGACTGGGATGTGGTTCTTGGAGAGAAAGACGCTTATGGGAGGATAGCTAATATGCTAGAATTGGGAATTAAATGCAAGCCAGAGCATCGCGAAGCGGCCAAGGTCGCGTATCCATCCGCCCGAGGAGAGTTCCAATTAGCCTTGACGGCAGTAGTGTTGCTCAACGCATATGAAGAGCACTTTATGCCCAAGGTATTGCCAGCGTTGAAGAGGCAGGTTCTTGACAAAGCCTCAGCTACCTTGGACACGACTGCCAAACGTAACGCTAAAAAAGAAGCGCTCGAGGAGCGTTCTGGTCAGGTTTTTGTAGCCCGTGGCGGCAAAGAATCTGATTCAGGTTACAAACGTTATAACGACGCTTGTGTGGAGGCTTCCAGTCTATCCATAAGCCTGAATAAAGTTTAACCATCGACCAGACCGAAACCATGGCCAAGCAGTACCGCTTTCGTTGCGAAAACAAATATGGCGATCCCGCCAAGGGGGAGCCTCCTTGCAAAATCGGGAGTCAGTCGCCCCCCAACAACCAGGTGCTCTTTACTTTGGCGGAACTCAAGGGGCAGCCCTTTCCTCCGCCGTGCCCGCATCCGGAGTGCAAGAAACCCTTGAAGCCCATCGGGGAGATGCCCTCTGAGATGGCTGGCCCCGCCGGTGGACCGGCTAGGAAGAGTGGCACCACCTCCTCCAGTGCTGTAAAAGCTGTCCTGATCGTTTCCTCGGCTGTTGTCCTCATCGGGGTACTGACCGTCTATCTCTACAGACGAAGCCTGAAACCCCAAATCGCAGGCCTGACCCGCGAAGTGGACTTCGGCACGCTGGACGTAGGCGCGTCCGCAACCCGGGAGATACTCATCCGAAACGAAGGCCGAGGACAGCTCAGAATCAGTCATTTGGATGCTGCGCCTTCTTTGTTCAGTGTAGATCAAGACGCCCTACTCATCGCACCAGGCGGCAATGAGAATGTGCGGATTGCCTTCTCCGGCAGTTCTGGCGGGCAGGCCGCGGGTCGTCTGGTTATCCATAGCAATGACCCTGAATATCCCGAGGTTGAAATCGCACTCCGAGCAGAAGTGACTGACGACCCCTGGAAAATCCTAGACGACTATTACGATCGGTCCACCATCACTACCACGAAATGAAGCTTGCCGCGTTTGCCGGTGCCTTTGGCCTGCTTCTGGCTGCCGGCCATTCACAACAGCTTGATCTAGCCACGCTGGCTGCCTCTCTCCAAGGGAGGCAGCCTACTTTGGAGGAAGCCTTGCGCCACAAGCTCATCTATGAGACCGCGGTGGGCCTCGTGGCCGCCAACCGCCATCGAGAACCGCTCCCTGCTCATTTGGAGCAACTGGTCTCGGCAGAAAACAATGACCGCCAGTCTCTCTACAGCGAAATGGCTCGGAAGGCGGGCTCTGGTGCCTCTTGGCAAGAAATGGGCGCCCAACGCATGAAACTCTATTGGACACGGCTGATTCCGGGCATTCTCCGTGAAGACCCCCGTACCAAACTGTTGGTCGAGGCATGGCCTACTCCAGTCTTTTCCCTTCAGGATTTGCTCCAGTTGACCTTCGAAAAGCTTGACCAGAGAGAACGGCTTCTACTTTCAGGAAATGTAAATGCGCCACGCCCGGAGGACTCCACCAGCTGGGAAAACGCCCGCAGTGTTACTGAACGTATGCAACAACGCCTTCCCTGGGCGACTGAGCTCAAACGCAAAGGACTCTTGGCTGAGGGAGTCGACGGTCTG
>NZ_JBIKBQ010000215.1:0-3926 GCF_058122085.1 Luteolibacter sp.
GTAGGTGCCGGTTTCGAGGTCGCGATAGCGGAATCCGTCATTGAGTAGGCCGGTTGGGTCTTGGTCTTTGGTGTTGGCGGCCTGGCGCTCAAGGGTGGTGCCATTTGTGGCGATGCGCTTGCCGAATGCGTCATACATCGCCACGAAATCCACCGTGGGAGTCCAAGGCTGGGTTCCGGAAGATGTGCTGGATGAGGAAGAACCTGCTAGCACCTCTCCGGTGCGGGCCATGACGTCACCCCGATGGTTGTAGTGAACACAGGAGAACGCTCCCGATCTGAACGAGTAAAGGAGGCCGCCAACCCCGCCACCGATACCACCGGCTCGGATGTGTTCGGTCTTAAGATTACCCGACAAAATCGAACTCAAGTATTCCTGAGCGCTCACTCCATCACTGAACGACAGCAGCTGCGTTATAGAAGGTTCGCCACGCTTGAGACGGCGAGTGCGGTGATCGTACGCGTAGGCGTAAGAACCGTTGCTTGGGCTAGTGGCGGAGGGATAGGCTCCGGAAAGATACGTGAGCGAGGTGAGGCGGTTTTCGCGATCGTAGACGTAAAGGTCAGACACGGGCGTGCCTCCAGCGCCGGAATATGCGGCGCTGGTGCGATTCCCGTGGGCATCGTAAGAGTACGTAATAGTAACGCCGTCGGGACGAAAGCAGGTCCGCACTTGGTTGGCTCCAGCACCGCTGGAGCCGTCGCCAACGACGTAGTTGGTGGTTTGGTCCACACCGCCCACCGTAACTTTTCTCTGTACGCGGTTGTTGCCCTTGTCGTAAGTAAAGGAAGTGACCTCGACCGCCACACCCCCACTCATCTTAGACTCGGTGGTCAGGCGGTAGGTGTGGTCGTAGGAGGTGATGATCTCTCGGTTAGCCAGAGTGCTCGCTGGATAGGTTTCCTTGACCCAGCGCACATTGCCAGCCTTGTCATATTGAGTTTCGCTGACGAGGGTTTTGGCCCCAAGCAGGTTTTCGATCTTGGTGACCCGATTGTGGGAATCCCACGTCTGCTGTTCTATGCTGCCGTTGGGCAGCCATTTCTTGGTGACCCTGCCGGTGAACGAGTAGCGATAGCTTGTGATGCGATTAATACTGGAGCCGGAAGCGTTTTCCATCGCTGTGGAGAGCCGTCCCAGCCGGTCGTAACCGTAATTGACCACCCTCCCTGTCAGGCCGTAGGTGGTCCGGGTGCGGTTGCCGACCCAGTCGTAGAGGTAGGTGTGGGTCACACTGTTGGAAAGTTCCGTGAGGAGGCGCGACGCCAAATCCCAAGTGTTGACCACACGCCGTGGATCGGTGCCGGGGATGGGGGCGTTGGGGTAGGAGACGGTGAGTAGGTTTCCGAAAATGTCGTAGGTGCGCGATTGGTTGTCCGGATGCGCCGGGGAACCCGACGCTACTAGGTAGGTGATGGAGGCGAGGCGAAGCTGAAAGTCGTAACCGTAGGAGGTACCACGGTTTTCGCTGTCTTCCCGCTTGAATTTGACAAGGGTTCCGTAATAATCACTGATCTCGGACTCCTCAGCCTTGCCCAGATTGTAAGTTGTGCGCGTCAAACGCGCGAGGCCATCGTAGTCAAACTTCGTCTTCAAACCACGTCCATCAGTGACCTGTGTGCGATTGTTCGCGGCGTCGTAGGCAAATTCGGTCTTGATGTCCTCCGGTAGATTGACGTTGTTAGCGTCAACGGTGGGGTTAACGGTGGTGGTCAGCAGCCGGCCCAGCAGGTCATAGGAATTGCGGGTTGCGTTGTTCTCCTGATCGATGATCCTAGTGATGCGGCCATTGCGGTCAAACTCACGCTTGATCTTAGGAACGATGGTTGTGGCGGGATACACGGCCACCTGGGGAAGCCAAGTTTCATGTTCGCGACCCACGGCATCGTAGAAGTGCTTCGTCACGGCACTTCTGGGGTCAGTCTCAATGGTCACCCTTCCCACCGCGTCGTACGTCCAAAATGATTGGGGAGTGAACAACTGGTCAGGCTGTAGAAGGTTCTCACCGTTCAACACCTGAGGCTGCAACTCAACGGCTTTCCTTGAGCGTCCGTCGTAGGTGTAGGTATAAGTGTATTGCGAGCGGGGGTCGCCCGAGAACCTCGATGGCTGCACCACGGTAACGACGTTGCTTGATGAATCGTATAGGGTTTCCGTGTATATCGCGTTCGAATTCAGATTGCCCGTGGCGGGGTCAGCCCCGGCCGCGCCGGTGGCAGGATTGGGACGAACGGCCAGCCAAATCCGGCCTGCCGCGTCGTATACATTCACCGAAGTGCGCCCGCCGACCTCCGTAGCAGGTCCATCCCATTTGGTCAGGACCAGTCCTGCTGTGGAGTAGGTGGTCTTCGTCCTGAAAGACACGGCGGTCAGGGCGGCAGTATAACCTGTAGAGGTAAAGGCGCTGACCACCAATCCCGAGGTGACCTCGACCACCCGGTTCAACGCGTCAAATTTTGATTCCATGCCGAGCCACTGCGAGGTCCGGTCGTCGTATTTCGCAATGAGCAATGTGTTGCCTACGTCATCATAGCGGTAACGCGCCTCGGCATAGCTCGACAAGCCGTCGATCCTGGAACGCTCCGAGATTTTGCGGTAAAGGCTGTCATATTCAACGAGGGTCTGGCTACGGGGAGTCACATTGGGCTGCGTGGAATATGTTGACCCCCAAATGGTGGGAAGACAATTGCAGACACTCACTTTTTTGTCTGAATGACCGAAATTCGCGCGCTTGGCCCCGAACGGGGCGATCATGAGCGTTAGCACTAGGCCCAGTGAGGGGCAGCGGCCAGTCGTAGACCCGGCGCCAAGATGGGCGCAGCAGAGTAGGTGCGGGGGGCAAGTATGAGGCCTATAGCGTGGCCTGTGTGGCGACAATTAAACTTGGACGCTGACGACCACTCCATGGGACACGATTCCCTAGGCTTTCCCTGGCGCCCTGTTGAGGCCGGGGTTCTGATCAGGTGTCTGCGACGGGTACTCAATTTCCTTTTTAAGTTAATCCAGCGCGTTTATTCAGCGTTCAGCCCTCTCGCCGATCCGGTGACTGGCAAATTGACCAACAATGGAGCGATTGCCGTCGGTCAAAGAGGGGTGGCGGCTGTTTTCGACGAGCCACGGAGAGTGAAGCCTTGCCATTCTCCAACTTTTCAGCCTGGGCCGATTTTTTAATCGGCTTATTTTTAACGCTTTATAAAACTGGCGGACAGAGAGGGATTCGAACCCTCGGTACTATTTCTAGCACACACGCTTTCCAGGCGTGCGCAATCGACCACTCTGCCATCTGTCCATCGCATGATAACGAGCGGTCGAATGATATCGGTGATTTGGTATCACGCAAGGCAGAAAGGCGATGGAGTTTGGTCCTCGGGGGGCCGGGCCTGCCTTTTTGCCTGGAGCGATCGGAATGCAGGCGAGGGGCGCCATCCGAAAGTCTCGCGCGGAGCCGTCTATTCACCGCGGGTTGTGGCACAGCGCGGGGCTGCTCGGAGGACTGTCTCTGCGGCTAGGTGGATTTTCCGGGAGGATTTCTGAGGCCCGGTGGCCACACGAAGGATTCTTGAGATCGCAGGCGATCTCGGGTTTAACGGCGAAGGGTGGACTCCCTGCGGTGGCAGGGAGTCTGGCTGGAACGCGGTTTTTGCGCGTCTAACGTGGCCTGCGGTCGCCTCCTTTAGGTTGCTGTTGCCGCGTTTAGCCCGCGGTTGCCGCGATTAGCTCTTGGTGGTGGCGGTTTTTTTGCTGTCGCAGGAGCTGCAGGCTTCGGTCTTTTGAGCGCAGCAGGGTTTGGTGCAGGTACCTTTTTTGCAGGCGTCTCCTTCGGTGGCGCAGCATTCTTTTTTGGCGGCGGCACCGCTGGTGCAGCAAGAAGAGGAAGAGGCGCAGGAGGTGAGTCCGGTGAAGGCGACAGCGGCCGCGAGGGCGAG
>NZ_JBIKBQ010000216.1:0-2916 GCF_058122085.1 Luteolibacter sp.
CCGCTGCTCCAGAGTCCGTTGTGCAGGAAGCCCATACCATCGAATCATCCGAGGCGTTGGAGCCGCTCAGCCTGCCCTCCGACACTCCCTCCGCTTGGCGCGACCTTGCCTTCGCCAATCTGAAGACCGCCACCCTCGTCACAGACTTACGCGGCCGCATCCGGGCCGCCAACCCGGCAGCCATTCGCTTCCTTGCTACCGATGGCGACAGCCTAGAAGGGGTGGCCCTCTATCGCCTGTTCCGCCCTGAGGATCCCACTGGATTCAGCCGCGAGGTCTCGGAACAACTCAATGCCCGGCGGCGGTGGGAACGCGAAACCATCTACTTCGATGCCGAAGGCATGCCGGTCGGCCGCTGCCGTGCGGAAATCATCCCCGCCACCAGCGACGCGGTACCCGGCCTGCTCTGCGTGATCCAGCCAGTCTTTACCATGATCGCGGCCAGCGTGTAATCACGCCGCCCCCACCAGTCACCCATGGAAGTCCTGCCCTCAAATCCGCGCCTCGCCATCATTGGCGCCGGAGCGGTCGGCGGATATTATGGCAGCCGCCTCGCCCAAGCCGGTCTCGATGTCCATTTCCTCCTGCGATCAGATCTCGAGGCCGTCCGCGCGCAGGGCCTGCACATCCGCAGCGTCCAAGGAGACTTCCACCTCCCGGCCCCGCAGATTCATGCCACCACATCGGAAATTGGCCCGTGCGACGTGGTTATCATCGCCCTCAAATCAACAGCCAATGCCGCGTTGCCCGGCCTGATTCACCCCCTGCTGCACGCCGATACCAAACTGCTCACCCTGCAAAATGGACTCGGCAATGAGGAATTCCTCGCCGATCACTTCGGCCCAGAACGCGTCATCGGGGGATTGTGCTACGTGTGCATCAATCGCACCGCCCCAGGCGTCATCAACCACTCGGCTCAGGGCCTCGTCATCATCGGCGATCCCCAAGGACCACCCAGACCCGTCACCCGAGCCCTCGCCTCGCTGCTCGCCAGCGCCGGCGTCGATTGCCAAGTTTCGGACTGCCTACCCCGCTCCCGATGGCTCAAACTCACCTGGAACATCGCCTTCAACGGCCTCGCCATCGCCGCTGGCGGAGTGGATACCTCCATCATCATGAATGACTCATGGCTCCGCCAACAGGCCGCCGCCATCATGGAAGAAGTCAGGCAGGCCGCCGCCGCCTGCGGCCACCCGCTGCCCGCCTCCCTCGTCGATGAACATCTCGCCACTACCGCCCAGATCGGACCGTATCGTCCCAGCAGCCTGATCGATTACATGGAAGGCCGCGATGTGGAAGTCGACAGCATCTGGGCCCAGCCATTGCAGCGGGCGCGTGCGGCAGGCGCCGTTCTGCCGCGGCTCGAGATGCTGCATGCGTTGATTTCGAGCGCCGTCGCGCGGCGCAGGGCCGACCGCTGAAGAAGTCGGCGGCGCGACCGACCGATCCGCCATTCCACCTTGCACGGCGGGAGCCTGCCGCCATGGTAAAGGTGACGCTCTCCAGCTGGGGCGCGCGTGTCCTGACTCCTGATTGCTTCGTTCGCCTGTGGCTCTTCGCCTGAACACCCCGCCCCCTCGCACCGCCGCCGCGCAAATCTCTACGGCCGCCGGGCTGTTTTTCGTGGCCTTGATCCTCACGCTACTGACCCGTTTCATCGCGCTCGACCAGCGGGTCCTGCACACGGATGAAGCCGTGCAGGCGGAAATCTACCTCGCACCCATGCTATCGGGTGGCGAGTATGAATATCATCAAGCTGACGGCCACGGCCCGCTTCTTGTTTACTCGACGCGTGTGCTCTGCTGGCTCAGTGGCACCGACTCGCCGGCCGAGCTAGGGGAATACATTTTACGCTTCACGCCGGCCTTGTATTCGCTGGGTCTGGTGTTGCTCATCTGGTTAATGGCTGACGGTTTGGGGCGTGGCAGTGCGGCGTGGGCCATGCTGTTTTCGGCCGTTTCGCCCATGCTGGTCTACTACAGCCGGTATTATATCATGGAGGTACCTCTCGTCTTCATGACCACCCTCGCCATCGCTGCGGGCTGGCGTTACACGCTGACGAGGCATCCGGGATGGATGGCGGTAGCCGGTGCCGCCGTCGGACTGATGCATGTCACCAAGGAAACGTTTTTGATCCAGCTGATCGCAGCGGGACTAGCCATCCTAGCCACGGCCATTCTCGAATTGTTTCACAGCGGCACCGGGTACGGCCAGATCAACCGGCGCTCCAGCCGCGCCGGCTCCACCCTTGCCGTCCACCTGACCCTCGGGCTGCTCGTCGCCGGGGCTGTCTCGTTTTTCGTCTTCTCCGGATTCCTCAGCCAGCCCAGCCGGTTTTTCGAGTCGCTGCAAAGCTACGTCGAATACGCCAAACGAGCCGAAGGTGCTGGCCACGCCAAACCGTGGTGGTGGTACCTTTCGCTGATCTGGGGCCGTCGCGACGCCGATGGTTTCCTCAGCGGCGAATGGCCGCTCGTACTGCTGGCCGTCGTCGGAGCAGGCAAAGGATTCCTCGCCCGCCCGTCCCGCTACGAAAACGTCCGATTGCAGCGGTTCCTCGCCCTCTACGCCACCGCCCTGCTCTGCGGGTATTCGTTCATCGCCTACAAAACGCCGTGGACAATCCTCGGCGCCAGCCACGCCCTCATCCTGCTGGCCGGCATCGGAGCAGCCACCCTGCTGGCCGCCCCCTGGGGACGACTCTACCACTTCGCCGTCTGGGCACTCCTACTCGCCACCACCACCTACCTCGGCGGCCAAATCTGGCGCCAGAACTTCTTGTGGCCGTCAGAAAATAGCCACAACCCATACGCCTACTCCCATACCTCGGCCGACGTGCTGCGCCTCGTGCAAAAAGTCAATGCCGCCGCCCAACTCCACGGCCCAAATCCCAAGGAATTTAACGTCTTTATCATC
>NZ_JBIKBQ010000217.1:0-3551 GCF_058122085.1 Luteolibacter sp.
CCGGTTAACGGGTTGATGTGGCAGAGTAGCTCAGGGGTAGAGCAGGGGACTCATAAGCCCTTGGTCGGCGGTTCAAATCCGCCCTCTGCTACCACATAATTTTTTGAAAATCATTACGTCTCATCATGGCTTGAAGCCGTGACGCCACCCCAGAGGCGCCGTTAAAAGAGCCGCTAATCTAGACGATCAGACGCTCACCCTCGCGTCTCGGGCCAACACCTCCCACCGCAACCGGAGACGCCTGCGAAAAAATCCGTGGAATTAACCGGCCTTCAAACCGCGCTCTGCACTGACCAGCGGGACTTGCGGCAAAAATCCGCCAGACCAGCCGGCGATTGCCATCGGAGCAATCCTCCGCCAAGTGATGTCGGTTCATCGTTTACCTGGCCGTTATCACACTCCTTCTTTCCATGCTGTCTCGTCCCACCCACCCTTCCTCACGTGGTGACACGATCCCATCGACCGACCTACAGTCACACCACCACTCGCTCATCCGGGCGACGATTCCCGCCACCCCTCACTCCTGTCCCATGAAATCACTCTGTCTTACCGCCCTCGTCGCCCTGAGCAGCCACGCTCTGGCTGACGTCCGGCTCGCCTCCATTTTTGCCGAGCACGCCGTGCTCCAACGCGACCGGCCCCTGCCCGTCTGGGGATGGGCTGAACCAAACGAAGAAGTCGTCGTGACCCTCGGCCCAGCCACCGCCAAAACCACCACCGCCGCCGACGGCCGGTGGATGGTCACACTCGCCCCCCAGCCGGCCACCACCCAACCACTGACCCTCACCGTCACCGGAAAAAATTCCGTCAAGATCGATGACATTCTCCTCGGCGATGTCTGGCTCTGCAGCGGCCAGTCGAACATGGACTGGGCGTTGGGAGGATGTCAGGCCCCGGAAGATATCGCCACCGCCACCCTGCCGCTCATCCGCCACTTCCGTACCGAATACAACTTCGCTAGTACCCCGGCCACCCACGTCAAAGGCCAATGGTCGGTCTGCACCCCAGACACCGCACCCAACTTCAGCGCCGTCGGCTTCTACTTCGCCCGCACCATCCAGGCCGCCACCGGCGTGCCCGTCGGCCTCGTCACCAACGCCGTCGGAGGTACCAATATCGAACTCTGGATGTCCCAAGACATCTTGCTCAATACCCCGTCGCTCGAGCCGTACGCCCGGCAAATGCGGGAGTCACTGGATACTTACCAGCAACAACTTACCTCCTCCCTGCCAGCCATAGAACAATGGACCCAGAATAGCCGGGTCGCCCAACAAGCCGGCAACCCGCTCCCCATGCCACCAGCCTGGCCCGAATACCCGTTCGGTGAACGCGTGGCCCGCCCGCGCTGCGTCACCCTCCACAACGGTCACATCGCCCCACTCATCCCCATGGCCATGCGCGGCGTGCTCTGGTACCAAGGAGAAAGTAACGCCGACGACTCTCTCTACTTCGAGAAAAAGTCCGCCATGCTCGCCAGCTGGCGCCAGTGGTTCCAACACGAATCTCTCCCGTTCTACTTCGTTCAACTCGCCGCTTTTGAAAAACCATCCGATGACCCTGCCAACCTCGGCTGGGGCTCGATCCGCGATCAACAACGCCGCTGCCTGACCATCCCCCACACCGGTATGGCCTCAGCCATCGACCTCGGAGAAGCCGATGACATCCACCCTAAAAATAAAGCCGATGTCGGCGGCCGCCTCGCCCTCTGGGCCATGGCTAACGAATATAACCAACCCGAAACCGTGGTCAGTGGACCACTCTTCCGAGACCTGAAAATCGAAGGCGCCGCCGCCCGCATCTCCTTTGATTCGATTGGCGATGGCTTGATCACCGCCCGGAAAACGGGTCGCGACCCAGCCGTCGAAGAAAAAAATTCGCCTTTGCGCCGCTTCGCCATCGCGGGAGCCGATCGCCAATGGTTCTGGGCCACGGCCGTCATCGAGGGATCCACCGTACTCGTTTCCTCCCCTGAAGTACCCGCCCCCGTCGCCGTGCGCTACGCCTGCTCCACCAATCCGGAAGGCGCCAACCTTTACAATCGCAACGGCCTACCCGCCTCCCCCTTCCGCACCGATAACTGGTAATAACATCATGAAAGTCAGCATCTTCAACGACGTCATCGGCCCAGTCATGCGGGGCCCGTCCAGTTCCCACTGCGCCGCCGCCCTGCGCATCGGCCGTCTCGCCCTCGACCTCATGGACGGCGCCTTCGACGAGGTCCTCGTCGAATTCGACCGCGAGGGGTCGCTGCCCACCACCCACGACAGCCAAGGGTCCGACATGGGCCTATTCGGCGGCCTGATGGGATGGGAGGCCGCCGACGAAAGGCTCCCCCACTCCATGCAGACGCTGCAACAAAACGGCGTCAAAATTCGCATCGAAACCGTAGACGTCGGCGACCCGCATCCCAATACCTACCGCCTCACCCTCAAAAAACCGGGTGCCCAACACTCGCTGCGCGCGATTTCCACCGGCGGCGGCATGATGGAGGTGCAGGCCATCGACGAATGCCCCGTCACCATCGGAGGAGATTATTTCGAAACCCTGCTGTGGAGCGATGGCCATGGCGCCTCAGTACACGACGCCATCACGGCACAGGTCGAGACAGATGATATTATAGTACACTCTCACGGCCAACAACAGCTGATCCAGGTCAAAGCGCAATGCTTCCTGCCCGATGAACTCATCGCCAGTCTGCAAAAAGACGGACGGGTCACCACCGTCAAACGTCTGGCCCCCGTCCTACCCGTCAGATCGCGACGCACCACCACCGTACCGTTCACCACTTGCGAGGAAATGCTCGCGTTCGATGCCGGCCGCAACACCCCGCTATGGAAACTCGCCGTCGCTTACGAATCGGCCCGAGGCGACCTGACCGAAGAAGAAATCGTCAGCAAAATGGTCGAGATCGTCCGCATCCTGCGGCGGTCGATCGCACAAGGTCTCGCCGGCACCCACTACGATGACCGAGTACTCGGGTTCCAGTCGGGCGAATTTAACAAACTGATGCAAGCAGGCTCCCTGCTCGAAGCCGGGGCCCTCAACCGCATCATTCTTTATGTGACGGCTCTCATGGAGGTAAAAAGCTCCATGGGCGTCATCGTCGCCATGCCCACCGCAGGCGCCTGCGCCGCGCTTCCGGGCGCCGTCATCGCGATGGCTGAGGTCCGGGGTCTCGACGAGGAGGAGATGGCTCGCGCCCTGCTCGCCAGCGGCCTCATCGGTGTCTTTATCGCCACGGCTTGGACATTCGCCGCCGAGGTCGGCGGCTGCCAAGCCGAAGGCGGATCCGCGGCCTCCATGGCGGCCGCCGCTCTCGTCAACATGGCTGGCGGCACCCTACCTCAATCCGTCGCCGCGGCCTCCATGGCCATGCAAAGCATGCTCGGCCTGATTTGCGACCCCATCGCCAACCGCGTCGAAGCCCCCTGCCTCGGGAAAAATGTCATGGCCGCCGCCAACGCCCTCTCGTGCGCGAACATGGCCCTCGCCGGCTTCGACCAAGTCATCCCCCTCGACGAAGTCATCACCACCGCGAAACTCGTCTCCAC